>JAFAJB010000174.1 GCA_019236395.1 Cupriavidus sp. | reverse complement strand
GACCACCTTCGAGCGTCGGCCATCGCGGCTTATGGCGGGGATTTCGGCCAGCGGTTCGAGCGTGGCCGCGTCGAACAGACGGATGCCGCCGGGCTCGTAGTTCTGCGCGGCCACCACGCGGCCATCCTGGCTGATGGCGCCGCCGATGCTGTTGCCGGCCTGTATGACGCGATGCGTGACCTTGGCTTGCAGCAGGTCCACGCGGGATAGTCCGCCGTCGCGCCCGAATACGTAGGCGTACCGGCCATCGCGTGCGAATACCACGCTGGCATGCGACAGATCGCCGAGGCCCTCGATGGTGGCCAGCCGCGACATGTTCGTGGTCTCGACCACCTGGATGCTTCCGGTGGCGCGCTCGACCACCACGCCCAGGTCGCCGGTGCCACGCACGGCGCTGGCGCAGCCGGTCAGTGCGGCGGCGAGCGAAAGTACGATGGAAACGGTGGCGCGGCGCATCATGGTTTCGGTATCCCGGGTACGTGCCCGGACTGGAGTCTTTCGATCAGCCATCGTGCTTCGTCCTGTGTCATGAAGGGTTGCCAGGGCGGCATGGCCGTTCCGGGGCGTCCCTGTAGCACCGTGGCGACAAGACCGTCGCGCGGTTTGTCGGCCAGTGCGGCCGCTGTCAGTGGCGAACCGAGCCCGCCCTGCAACGTCATGCCGTGACATGCGCCGCAATCGTCGCGCAGCAGCCGGAACAGTTCTGCCTGTCGTGCGGGTGCAGGTGCGGGTGTCTCGGCGGCAATGGCAGTGGCGGCAAGGCAGGAGAGAAGGGGAACGCTGAACCAGCGCATGGTAGACATGGGTCGCCAGCGAATTGGGAAATTGCCGACATCATCGTGAAGAACCCGCCGTATCGGCTTGACCACTGTCAACGCCGAGGCGATTCGCTCCGTCATGGAGGGGGCGGGCGTCGGCGCCGAGCGGGCAGACCAGCGGCAGGAAATCATCGGCCCTGTGCGAGTAAGCCAGCAGCGCGCCAGCTTCGAGATCGAAGTACCAGCCATGCAGTGTCAGCTCACCGCGTTCGCACGCTTCGCGCACGAACGGAAAGCTCTCCAGGTTGCGGATTGAAACAAGAATTGCGGCCTGTTCGCAGGCGCGCTGGCGTTCTGCGGGGCTCGCATCAGGCAGGGTCTGTTCGACCATGCGCCGTGCCGGGCCGGCAATGCGGACCCATGGGCCGATGAAGTCCTGCGCGGTGCTGGTGTCGCAATCGTCGGGTCGGGCCAGCAGCGCGCGAATGCCGCCGCAGCCGGCGTGGCCCATGACGATGATGCGAGCGACATGCAGTTGCTCCACGGCGAACTGGATCGCGGCCGACACGCCGTGCAGCCGCCCACTGCCGCCGTCGCCACACGGCGGCACGAGGTTGGCGACGTTGCGCACCGTGAACAGCTCACCGGGGTCGCAGCCGAGCAGCAGCCCCGGGTCCACGCGCGAATCGCTGCATCCGATCAGCAGGGTCTGCGGCCGCTGACCGGTACGCAGGGCATCGAACAGTTCAGGCTTGGCCTTGAAGTAGCGCCTCTGGAACCGTTCGAAACCCTTGAGCAGACGTTCGATCTCATGCATGCCGATTCCCGGTCTTACCGGCTACGGACGAGCTGCCATGCGCGGCCAAGGTACGTCACGGATGCAAAGCCGCTCCATACGTGCACCAGTCGCGTGAACGGGAAGATCGCGAACAGCGAGATGCCCATGAACAGGTGCGCCTTGAAGATCAGCGGCGCGTCGGCCACGTAGCTCGATGCATCGGCGCGAAGCGTGACGATATGCTGTGCCCACGTCATCAGCTGCACCATCATGTGGCCGTCCATATGGCCAGCCGATACGAAGATCGTCGACAGGCCCAGCAGCAGCGTGACCAGCAGCCACAGCAGCAGCACCTTGTCGCCGGTACGCGTGACAGCCGAAACGCGTGCGTTCGTGAGGCGGCGGTGCAGCAGGATCAGCAGGCCGGTCAGGCACATCGTGCCCATGACGCCGCCAGCGATCATCGCCACGGCCTGCTTGAAGCTGTGCGATACGCCGAGCGCATCCCACACCGCCACGGGCGTGAGAAGGCCGGCCAGGTGGCCGAAGAACAGACCGAGGATGCCGACGTGGAACAGGATGTTGCCGGTGCGCAGGTTGCCGCGATACAGCACCTGCGAGCTGTCGGATTTCCACGTGTACTGCTCGCGCTCGAAGCGCGCCAGGCTTCCGAACAGGAAGATTGCCGCGGCAATGTACGGGTAGATCCCGAAGAGGAACTGGTGGACCAGGTTCATGGTAGTCGCTCTGGTTGGTTATTCGTGCGTGACGGGGTCACGGGCGAGGGGGCGCAGCGCGCTTGTGGAACGTGATCACGTCGACGGCGGGTTTCGTCGCCAGCAACGGTTCCACGCCATCGGCGCCAGGGCCGAAGGTCTCCAGCGCTTCATCCATCTCCCGAACCGGCGGGTCCATCTGCGCTTCCGGCTGCACGTCGGTCAACGTCTGCAGCACCGTGAAGACCGTCGCATACGGGCTTTCGCTGCGCGCCAGACGGCCACCGATGGCGGCCAGCACATGAATCGCGTCGCCGAGCAACTGCTCGGCGCGCTCATCCTTGCCATCTAGCACCAGCACGCCAAGGAACTCGAGGAACAGCGGCACGTAGTCGGGCAGCTCGGTTTCCAGCGGCTCGAAGCCGTCGCGGCGGTACTCGTCGATCAGGTCGACCATGGCCTGGCCGCGGTCCCGGCTCTCGCCGTGTACGTGCTCGAACAGATGCAGCGAATGCGCCGGGTTGCGATCGAACGTGCCGACGTAGTTCTCCTGCAGCGCGATCAGCGGCTGGCTGCGCAACTCGGTAACCAGCGGTGCCAACATTTCGCGAGCTTGCGGCCATTCGGCCAGCGCCCAGTCGATATCGCCAAGGCCGTCGATCCACTCCTGCTCGGGATAGCAGAGCAGGGTGCTTAGTACATGATGAATCGTCATGATCCGTGCTCCTTCCTTAACCAGTGATGGCCTTGCGGCGCGAGCGCGGCAGAGCTGCGTAGTAGACGTCCTCCTTCGGCTTCTTCTTGCCGAACAGCGTGCCCTCGGAATCGCCGCCCGAGCAGCCGTTGCCGAAGCTGAAGCCGCAGCTTCCCTTCTCGTCGAAGCTGTCTTCCGCCATTTCCTTGTGCGACGACGGCACGACGAAGCGGTCCTCGTAGTTGGCGATGGCCATGATCTGGTACATATCCTCGACCTGCGCGGGCGTCAGTCCCACCTGTTCGAGCACGGCCAGGTCCTGCTCGCCGTCCACGGTTTGAGAGCGCTTGAACGCGCGCATCGCGAGCATGCGTTCCAGCGCGGACAGCACTGGATTCACGTCACCGGTCGTGAGCAGGTTGGCCAGGTACTTGACCGGAATGCGCAGGCTCTTCACGTCCGGGATCACGCCGTTCATGCCCATGAAGCCGGATTCCGCGGCCGACTGGATCGGCGAGAGCGGCGGGACATACCAGACCATCGGCAGCGTGCGGTACTCGGGGTGCAGCGGGAACGCAATCTTCCACTCGCAGGCCATCTTGTAGACCGGCGACTTGACGGCCGCGTCGAGCCAGCTTTGCGGGATGCCCTGGCGCAGTGCCTCGGCCTGGATCGCGGGATCGTGCGGGTCGAGGAAGACGTCGAGCTGCGACTGGTACAGGTCGCGCTCGTCGGCCACCGACGCGGCCTGCTCGATGCGGTCGGCGTCATACAGCATCACGCCGAGATAGCGGATACGGCCCACGCACGTTTCCGAGCAGACCGTCGGTTGCCCGGCCTCGATGCGCGGATAGCAGAACACGCACTTCTCGGCCTTGCCGGTCTGCCAGTTGAAGTAGATCTTCTTGTACGGGCAGCCCGAGACGCACATGCGCCAGCCGCGGCACTTGTCCTGGTCCACCAGCACGATGCCGTCTTCCTCGCGCTTGTAGACCGAGCCCGATGGGCACGACGCCACGCAGGTCGGGTTGAGACAGTGCTCGCACAGACGCGGCAGATACATCATGAACGTGTTCTCGAAGGTCGAGTACATGTCCTTCTGGATCTCGTCGAACAGCTTGTCGCGGCTGCGTTGATCGAACTCGCCGCCGAGGTCGTCTTCCCAGTTCGGACCCCATTCGATTTTCTCCATCTTCTTGCCGGTGATCGCCGACACGGGCCGCGCGGTAGGCGGCGTCTGCATCAGCGGTGCGTTCTGCAGATGCTCGTAGTCGTAGGTGAACGGCTCGTAGTAGTCGTCGATCTGCGGCATGTTCGGGTTGGCGAAGATGTTGGAGAGGATCTTCGCCTTGCCGCCCTGGCGCGGCGTCAGGCTGCCGTCGGCATTACGCTTCCAGCCGCCTTGCCACTTATCCTGGTTTTCCCATTCCTTCGGGAAGCCGACGCCGGGCTTGGTCTCGACGTTATTGAACCAGGCGTACTCGACACCTTCGCGGCTGGTCCACACGTTCTTGCACGTCACGGAGCAGGTATGGCAGCCGATGCACTTGTCGAGATTCAGCACCATGGCTACCTGGGCGCGGATTTTCATTGCGATGCTCCTTCAGTCTTGTGTGCAGCGGTACGCGCTTCTTGCAATGGCTTGTCGAGCCAGTCCACCTTGTTCATCTTGCGCAGGATCACGAACTCGTCGCGGTTGCTGCCGACGGTGCCGTAGTAGTTGAAGCCATAGGCCAGTTGCGCGTAGCCGCCGATCATGTGCGTAGGCTTGGTCACGGCGCGCGTGACCGAGTTGTGGATGCCGCCGCGCATGCCGCTGGTTTCGGCGCCGGGCACGTTCACGATCTTCTCCTGAGCGTGGTACATCAGGCACATCCCCTGGGGAACGCGCTGTGACACCACCACACGGGCCGTCAGCGTGCCGTTGACGTTGAAGACTTCCACCCAGTCGTTGTCGCGAATGTTGTTGGCCTTCGCCTCGACCTCCGAGATCCACACGTGCGGGCCGCCGCGAGACAGCGTCAGCATGCGCAGGTTGTCGGAGTAGGTGGAGTGGATGCCCCACTTCTGGTGCGGGGTGATCCAGTTCAGCACGAGCTCGGGGTTGCCGTTGGGCTTCTTGCCGAGCATCGGGCTGACCGTCTTGGTGTCGATCGCCGGCTTGTACACGCACGCGCCTTCGCCGAAGTCGAGCATCCAGCGATGGTCCTGGTAAAACTGCTGGCGGCCCGTCAGCGTGCGCCATGGAATCAGTTCGTGCACGTTGGTGTAGCCGGCGTTGTAGCTGACTTCCTCGGACTCGAGGCCGGACCAGGTCGGCGCGGAGATGATCTTGCGCGGCTGGGCCTGCACGTCGCGGAAACGAATCTTGTCGTGCTCGCGGCCGACTGCCAGGTGGGCGTGGTCGCGGCCGGTGATCTTCGACAGCGCTTCCCATGCCTTGACCGCCACGTGGCCGTTGGTTTCCGGCGCGAAGGTCAGGATCATCTCGGCGGCGTCGATCGCCGTCTCAAGACGCGGCCGGCCCTGGCTGACACCCGGTTCGGTCACGGTCTTGCTCAGGTGGCCGATCTCGTGCACCTCATGCTCGGTATTCCAGCCGATACCCTTGCCGCCATTGCCGAGCTTGTCGAGCAGCGGTCCGATCGACGTGAACTTCTTGTAGATGTCGTTGTAGTTGCGCTCCACCACGGTCATCGACGGCGCGGTCTTGCCCGGGATCAGGTCGCACTCGCCGAGCTTCCAGTCCTTCGGCTCGAACGGCTGGCCCAGTTCACCCGGGGTGTCATGCAGCAGCGGCGTGCAGACCAGATCCTCGCGCGTGCCGAGGTACGGCCCGGCGATCTCGGTGAACGTCTTCGCGATGGTCTTGTAGATTTCCCAGTCCGTCTTGCTTTCCCAGAGCGGCTGCACCGCTTCGGACAGCGGGTGGATGAACGGGTGCATGTCGGACGTGTTGAGGTCGTCCTTCTCGTACCAGGTGGCGGTGGGCAGCACGATGTCGCCGTAGAGACAGGTGGTGCTCATGCGGAAATCCAGCACGGTCAGCAGGTCGAGCTTGCCTTCGGCAGCCGGACGCACGTTGACCTCGCTTGGCTTGATCGCATCGTTCTCGTCGCCGAACACGGCGTTCTGCGTGCCGAGCAGATACTTGAGGAAGTACTCGTGGCCCTTGCCCGAGCTGCCGAGAATGTTCGAGCGCCACACGAACATGTTGCGCGGGAAGTTGGCGGGGTTGTCGGGGTCGTCGCAGGCGAACTGCAGCTTGCCGGACTTCAGTTGCTCGACCGTATCGGCGATCGGGTCCTTGCCGGCGGCGCGTGCCTCGGCGACGACATCGAGCGGATTCCTGCCCAGTTGAGGTGCCGACGGCAGCCAGCCCATGCGTTCGGACTTGGCGTTGAGATCGAGCAGCGACAGGTTGTCGTAGCGCTTGTGGTCAGCCGTAGGCGCCAGGATCTCATCGACGGCGAGCTTCTCGTGACGCCACTGGCTCGTATGGTTGTAGAAGAACGACGTGCCATTCATATGGCGCGGCGGACGCGACCAGTCCGAGGCGAAGGCCAGCGGCGCCCAGCCGAACTGCGGCCGCAGCTTCTCCTGGCCCACATAGTGCGCCCAGCCACCGCCGCTCTTGCCGATGCAGCCGCACATCATCAGCAGGTTGATGATGCCGCGGTAGATCATGTCGTTGTGGTACCAGTGGTTCAGCGCGGCACCGACGATGACCATGCTCTTGCCCTGGGTGCGGTCGGCGTTGTCGGCGAACTCGCGCGCCACCTGGATGACCAGGTTGCGCGGCACCGAGGTGTGCTTTTCCTGCCAGGCAGGTGTGTAGGGCACGTCGTCGTCGAACGATGTGGCGACGTTGGCGCCGCCAAGCCCCTGGTCCACGCCGTAGTTGGCCATCTGCAGGTCATAGACCGTGGCCACGCGCGCAACGGTGCCGTCCGCCAGCGTCAGGCGGCGCACCGGCACACGGCGCTTGAGCAGCGAATCGTGTTCGCCACCGAAGTAGGGGAAGCCGACTTCCACGACTTCGTCCTCATTGCCGATCAGCGACAGGCGCGGGTCGACCGCACGGCCGCTGCCGCCATCCTTCATCTCCAGGTTCCAGCGGCCAACCTTCGCGCCGTTGTCATGCGCGGCCTCGCCCCAGCGGAAGCCGATCGAACCATTCGGCGCCACGATCTCGCCGGTGGCCTCGTCGATCTGCAAGGTCTTCCATTCGGGATGGTTGGCCTGGTCGAGGTTGCCGTCGAGGTGCGATGCGCGCAGGAAGTGGTCGGGCACCAGCGTGTCGTCGTGCTCGCGCAGCAGCACCAGCATCGGCATGTCGGTGTACTGCTTGATGTAGTCGCGGAAGTAGGCCGACTTGGCCGTCGCGTGGAATTCCTTGAGCACCACATGGCCCATGGCCATCGCCAGCGCGGCGTCGGTGCCTTGCTTCGGCGCAAGCCAGATATCGCCGAACTTGACCATTTCGCCGAAGTCCGACGACACGGCCACGGTCTTGGTGCCCTTGTAGCGCACCTCGGTATAGAAGTGCGCGTCCGGCGTGCGCGTCTGCGGCACGTTCGAGCCCCACACCATCAGGTAGGTGCTGTTGTACCAGTCTGCCGATTCGGGCACGTCGGTCTGCTCGCCCCAGATCTGCGGGCTGGCTGGCGGCAGGTCGCAGTACCAGTCGTAGAACGACAGGCAGGCACCGCCGATCAGGCTCAGGTAGCGCGCGCCGGCCGCGTAGGAGACCATCGACATCGCGGGAATCGGCGAGAAGCCGATCACGCGGTCGGGGCCGTATTGCTTGATCGTGTAGGCATTGGCCGCCGCAATGATCTCGGTGGCGGTCTTCCAGTCGGCGCGCACGAAGCCGCCCTGGCCACGCACGCTCTTGTAGCGGCGGGCCTTCTCGGGGTTCTGGCTGATCGATTCCCACGCGGCGATGGGGTCCATCGTCTTGCGGGCCTCGCGCCACATCTCCATCAGGCGGCCGCGGATCATCGGGTACTTCACGCGCTGCGCGGAGTACACGTACCAGCTGTACGACGCACCGCGCGGGCAGCCGCGGGGCTCGTGATTGGGCAGGTCAGGGCGCGTGCGCGGGTAGTCGGTCTGCTGGGTTTCCCAGGTGATCAGGCCGTTCTTGACATAAACCTTCCACGAGCAGGAGCCCGTGCAGTTCACGCCGTGCGTCGAGCGCACGATCTTGTCGTGCTGCCAGCGGCTGCGGTACGCGTTTTCCCACTTGCGGTCCTCATTGACCACGGCGCCGTGTCCGTCCGAGTAGGTGGACTTCACGCGCGACAGGAACTTCAGTCGATCGAGAAAGTGACTCATTTTGTAGGGTTCTCCTGTGGGGTTCTTTCCGTCAGCACGGCATGGGGGCGTTACGACGGGCGTAGTACCACCAGGTAACGAGCACGCAGCTGATATAGAAGGCGATGAAGCAGTAGAGCGCGGCCTCGGGCGAGCCGGTCATCTCGAGCGACGTACCGAAGCTCTTGGGGATGAAGAAGCCGCCGTAGGCGCCGATCGCACCCGAGAAGCCGAGCACGGCGGCCGATTCCTTGCCGGCGTCCTGCAGGGCCTGCCGCTGAGCGGCGGCGTCCTTGCCGGCAGCGCGTTGGCGTTCGGTCAGGAAGATCACGGGGATCATGCGGAAGGTCGAGCCATTGCCGATGCCGGTCAGCGCGAACAGGACGATGAACGCGCCGAGGAAGGCGGGGAAGTTGCCTGCGTCGCCATTGGCCGGCAAGGCGGTCAGCACGGCGCAGACCGCGAGGATCATGCCGATGAAGGTCCACAGCGTGACGCGCGCACCGCCGAGCTTGTCCGAGATCCAGCCGCCGACCGGGCGGGTCAGCGCACCGACGAGCGGCCCGAGGAACGCATAGGCGGTGGGATTGACGCCCGGGAACTGCGACTTGGTCAGCAGCGCCAGCCCGGCCGAGAAGCCGATGAACGAACCGAACGTGCCGACATACAGCCAGCACATCAGCCAGTTGTGCTTGCGCTGGAAGATCACGGCCTGCTCGGCGAACGATGCGCGTGCATCGGCGATATCGTTCATGCCGAACCACGCGGCCAGCGAGGCGACGACGATGAACGGCACCCAGATGAAGCCTGCGTTCTGCAGCCAGAATTGCTGCGAGGTGTCACCGGCCTGGTAGGTCTGCGCATCGCCGCCGAGCGTGCCGAACACGGCCAGCGATATCACCAGCGGCGTGACGAACTGCACCACGGAGACGCCGAGATTGCCGATACCCGCGTTCAGGCCGGTGGCCAGCCCCTTCTTCGCCTTCGGAAAGAAGAAGCTGATATTGGCCATCGACGAACTGAAGTTGGCGCCGCCAAAGCCGCACAGCAGCGCCAGGACCAGCAGCGTGGGGTAGCTCGTGGACGGATCGCGCAGCGCGAAGCCCATGCCGAGGGCCGGAATCAGCAGCAGCGCGGTGGAGATGGCGGTGAAACGCCGGCCGCCGAAGATCGGCACCAGGAACGAGTAGAAGATGCGCAGCGTGGCGCCGGACAGCGCCGGCAGTGCGGTCAGCCAGAACAGCTGGTTCTTGGAGAACTGGAAGCCGGCGCGGTCAAGGTTGACCGCCACCACGCTCCAGAGCATCCAGACCACGAACGCCAGCATCAGCGCCGGGATCGAGATCCAGAGGTTGCGATAGGCGATGCTTTCGCCCTTGTCTTGCCAGAAGGCCGCGTTCTCGGGCTCCCAGCGGGTCAGTACGGTACTGGACATGATGTGTGGGATAGTGAAATTTTTAGAAATCGAGGATCAAGCGGCTTGTGTGGTCTTGCCGATGACGGTGGTTTCAGGTTGCGGCCGCGCACGCCGTTGCTCCGCGCGTTGGCTGTAGTGCATCCAGACCAGGCTCACGCAGACCGTGCCGTACATCAACATGAAGCAGCTGCTGCGGATGCCGGTCAGGTCGGCCAGCGCGCCGAACATGATCGGCAGGATGAAGCCGCCGAGACCGCCGGCCAGGCCCACCACGCCGGACACCGCGCCGATGTTGTGCGTGAAGTCGTTAGAGATGAACTTGAAGACAGATGCCTTGCCGATCGCGAACGCGATGCCGACGACAAACATCAGGATCGTGAACAGCGTCGGGGTCAGCGCGATATGGAAGCTTTGCGGGCCGGTGACCGTGTGGATCACGAAGTCGGTCTTCGGATAGCTCAGCAGGAAGAAGCCCACCCAGCTGACCCACATCACCCACCACGTGGTGCGATGGGCGCCGTAGCGGTCGGAGATCCAGCCACCGATGGCGCGCAGCACGCCGCCAGGCAGCGAGAAGCAGGCGGCCAGGAACGCGGCCGTCTTGATGTCGAAGCCGTATTCGCCGATGTAGTACTTGGTCATCCACAGCGACAGGCCCACGTAGCCGCCGAACACCACCGAGTAGTACTGCGAGTAGCGCCAGACGCGCGGATCGCGCATCACGGCCAGCTTGGCACGGAAGCTGGTGGCCGAAGGAACGCGATGCGCCGGGTTGCTGCGCGAGAACAGCCAGAACACGATGGCCGTGACCAGCATCGCCACCGAATAGACCTTCGGCACGATTTCCCAGGTGCCGGCCGCCAGGATCAGGGCCGGTGCCACGAACTTGGTCAGCGCGGCGCCCGAGTTGCCGGCGCCGAAGATGCCCATCGCCAGCCCCTGGCGCGAGCGCGGGAACCAGCGCGCCACATACGGCGTGCCCACCGAGAACGAACCGCCTGCCAGACCCACGAACAGCCCGAGCACCAGCAGTTGCCAGAATGTATGCACGTAGGAGATCAGCCAGATCGGGATGACCGTCAGCAGCATCAGCACGAAGAACACCACGCGGCCGCCGTAACGGTCGGTCCAGATCCCAAGCGGTACCCGGATCAGGGACCCGCTCAGCACTGGCGTGGCAGCCAGCAGGCCGAATTCGGTGTCGTTCAGGCCAAGCTCGTTCTTCAGCGGGATGCCGAGCACGGCAAACATCATCCAGACCGCGAAGCAGATCGTGAAGGCGAAGGTGCTGGACCAGAGTGTCGTCCAGGCGCCCGCGGGTGCGGGTTCTGGCTTGATCGAGGGGAGGTTGGGAGGGGCCATGGCCGGGTTCCGAAGTCACTTTGGGGAGTGACGTCAGGTTAGGCCTGTGGCGTCTCGCCGACTATTCGCCGGGCGTAGAGGTCTGATCAAGGCGGCTAGGCACGCCGAACTAGTTCTAACGGCATATATGAGTGCCGAGAAGGAAGCAGGGGCGCGGGTCGAGTCGCACCCCTCGCCCACGTAGACCACATAGACCACGTAGAGGGGAGGGGAGCGACTGCACGGCTACTTCAGCTAACGGAATTACCTGGCGTTGCGGCGCCCACCACAACGGAAGCCCAGCCGCCGGCGCCGCGGCTTGCGCAGCACGCTGGGCCGGTTGGCGCCCGCGTCGCCGAACGGGATCGGATCGTTCATGTACGCATTGAGCTTGTCACGAACGAACGACGTGTCGTCGCCCACGGAGGAGATGATGCCCGTCGTGGCTCCGCCGCCGAGCAGCATCGTAAAAATGCCACGGTACGGGAAGTCGCCATAGGCGGGCACGCTGACGTCAAACGGCTCCGAGCGCTTGAACATGTCCTCGGCGGTCTTCCCCATCGCCCAATGGAACGCGGTCGGGAACTGCAGCGCGACGATCTTGGGGTTGATATTGTGGTAGTTCGTGCCGATCGTGCGGTCACCGAAGATGTAGGTGCCACCGGTGCCCCAGTTCTGCGTGTCGAAGTTGTCGTTGACCGGGTCCGATACGTTCGGCGCATGACTGGCCGGGATCTGCCAGGGCATGATCGGGAACTTGAGATCGCGGCTCAGTTCGGCGCAGAAATCGTAGAAACGACTCCACTCGTGCGTCCAGTAGCAATAGCTGTTCGCGTAGCTGCGGATCGTGAAGTCGTCGGCCTCGTAGCGGTCCACGGCGAGGAAGTCGGGCACGTCGGGGCCGTCATGGACGCCCATTGACCGAATGAAGGCCGCCGTTTCCCGCGCGTTGCGGACCGGCTCGTCGCCAGACGCATAGATCCACTCCGACGCCCCGACGCCCCACAGGTTGACCTGCCAGCCGAACGTGACCGCCGGTGCCACCGTGCGGATCAGCCAGTTCACGGCGGCCACGTAGCCGCGGATGTTGTCCTCGATGTGGTCGGGAATCGTGGCCTGCACCTTCCAGTGGTCGAGCGCCATCCGAAGCGGCTCGCGCACCGGCATCGCGTAGTTCGGGCCGAAGCCGCCCTGCTGGCATGCGCCGAGGAAATCGGGATTGACGACGTAGCCAGCGGGCACCGGATGACTGGCGTCGGTGTGTTCCTTCGACAGGTTCAGCGAAAGGATGAGATTGGCGAAGCTGTGCGCCAGCCCTTGCTTGTTGGCCAGCTGGGTCGGCGTGTCGCCGAGCGACAGGTTGCAGGTATATGAAACCAGTACCGGCAGCACCTGGTGGCCGCCGCCGATCTGCTTCTCCACATCGCGCGCCAGCAGGATCGTGGCCGTGGTCTGGTTGTCCGAGGTCAGATAGGTATTGGCATCGCCGGCGCCGTCGAATCCGGCGTACTTGAAGACCGACGACGCACGTGCCGCGACGAAATCGGCCGCATTGCCCGGCGTCAGGTCGGCGCAGCCGCCGAAGCTGAGGAAGTCGGGGAAGCCGCGCACTCTCAGGTTGGCCCCTTGCGATACCGAGATCACCAGTTTCGTGGTGCCGCCGGGTGCCACGCGGAGCTCGTCGACCGCGTTCACGTTATGGACCACGCCATCGAGAATGAAGTCCGATACCTCGACTGCATAGTTCTGCGGCTGGACGGGCACGGCAAGCTGGTACGTATGGGTGCCGACGTTCAGCGGAATGGCCTGCCGATAGGTCATGTTCGACGCGACGAGCCGCAGGTCGAGCGTGGCGTTGACAGTGGCATCGGACGTGACCACGACGGGCAACGACACGAAACCCGTGGTGTCGACCGCCGTGGCCGTCATATCGGTTTCCTTGAACATCACGGTCTCGAGCGACGTCGACAGATTGCGATACTTCGGCGGGAACGTGTAGCGCACGTTGTTCAGGGCGAGAGGCGCCAAGTCGATGTCGACCACGCCCGCCAGCGGCAGGCCGCCCACAGGCATGGTGCCGCCTGGCGCCAGTGAGAATTCCCGGAGCACGTCGCCCGTGTTGCGCGCGACGACGCTGACGTCCAGTTCCTCGTTGGCCAGCACGGGGATCTGGCCGATGCCCACAACGAGGGCGCCATAGTAACTGGCGTCGGAGTAGCTCACGACTACCGCGCTGGTGGACCCCGGCGTCGTCGTGACGGTTGTCGGATGCACATGGGCCTGTGCAACGATCGTGCGGATATCGTTTGCCAGTTCGTCGACCGATACCGTGTAGGTGCCGTTCGGCAGTGACAGCGGCGTGGTCGTGCCAGGGGAGACGGTCTCCACATGAACCTGCGAGCCCTGCGTGAACGTGATCTTCTGCGCGACCGAATAGAGTGCCGGGTCCGGGGCAGAGGCCGCCTGCACGCGCACCGTGCCGTTGGTGTCGGGGATCGCATCTGCGGCCAGTGCGAACGACGACAGGTAGTCCGCGGTGTCTGGCCCGGTCAGGTCGCCATTGATGCCGATCTTGATCTTGTCCTGCGGGACAAAGGTATGGCGCGATTCAAAACCCACCTTGGCCTCGACGTCCCAGGTCTGAGCGTCGATCCGGTTGTTCTCGGTCTCCGCCGTGGTGGGCGCCCAACTCCAGAGCTGCATGTTGATATCGGTCGGCTGGACCTGGGCCGGCGACTTGAATTTCAGACCGAGGAAACGGTCGATCTCGACGGCGGTGCCGTTGCTGTGGCGAATGTTCGTGATCGTGATGACGCCATACCACTGTGA
Source organism: Cupriavidus sp. (assembly GCA_019236395.1). Lineage (GTDB taxonomy): Bacteria > Pseudomonadota > Gammaproteobacteria > Burkholderiales > Burkholderiaceae > Cupriavidus. Next base: position 4,452 of record JAFAJB010000174.1, on the reverse strand, counting down.
TGCACCGCCATCCACGGCGATATCAAAAAGGATTGTCATGATGCCTGCCTCCGTTTGGTTGTGAACGCGGCGCGCAGCGCGCCGGCGTCAGCGCAGGTTAGGGGGCAGTGCAGGGGGCTGGGAATGGATTGCCACGGGATGTGGCGCGGGAGATGGTTTCGCCTCTCTCCCGCATGTGGGAGAGAGGTTGGGGGACAGGGCTCAGAGGCTCGGATCGCGACGTGTCCTGAACAGAACAGCGCCGCCTCGCCCTTGTCCCGGCCCCGCGCGCATGGCGCGAGCGGGGCGCTGACTTTTCGCTTACGCCGCCGGCGGCGGCACGTAGCCGGCGGCCTGGTCGGCGCCTTCGCCGAAGAAGTACTTCTCGGTCTGCTTGATCAGGTACTGGCGCGCGCGCGGGTCGGCCATGTTCAGGCGATTCTCGTTGATCAGCATGGTCTGGTGCTTGAGCCAGCCGGCCCAGGCTTCCTTGGACACGCTTTGCCAGATCTTCTTGCCGAGTTCGCCCGGCAGCGGCGGGAAGTCGAGACCTTCGGCTTCCTTGTTCAGCTTGATGCAATGGACCATGCGGGCCATGAGGGACTCCTTGTTCGTGTGGCCGCTATTGTAGCCAAGCTGGCCCGGGCGGGCGGCGAAACGCTGCCCATGCCCCTGCGGACGTTGTTGTTACTGTTTGCCGCCTGCTTCGGTGCCTGTTTTGGCGCCTGCTTCGGTGCCTGCTTTGCCGTCAGAGCTTTTTCATCAGGACCATCGACTTGCGTTGCCAGTTGTAGAGCTTGCGCTTGTCTTCGGGCAGGTCGTCGACGGTGGCGTGCACGAAGCCGCGCTTGAGGAACCAGTGTTCCGTGCGCGTGGTGAGCACGAACAGCCGCTCCAGACCCAGCGTGCGGGCGCGGCGTTCGATGCGCTTGAGCAGGCGCTCGCCGTCGCCGGTGCCCTGGGCTTCGGCCGACACGGTCAGGCAGGCCATCTCACCCATGTTCTCGCGCGGGAATTCATAGAGCGCGGCACAGCCGAACAACACGCTGTCGTGCTCGATCACCGAGAACTTGTCGATATCGCGCTCGATCAGGTGACGGCCGCGCGGCACCAGCGTGCCATCGGCTTCCAGCGGGGCGATCAGTTGCAGGATGCCGCCAACATCGTCGAGCGTGGCTTCGCGCAGGCTCTCCAGGTCGGTGTCCGAGAGCATGGTGCCCACGCCATCGTGCAGGAACAGTTCCAGCAGCACCGAGCCGTCCAGTTCGTACGGGATCAGGTGCGCACGCGGCACGCCGCCCTTGAGCGCCTTGACCAGATGCTGCAGGTAGTAGGCCACATCGGGTGGCAGGTGGTCGTTCTGGAGCCGCTCCGCGGCGGTGCGCAGCGACATTTCCTTCATCAGCTTGCCGACCGCGTCCGGCACGCCCGGCACCTCGGTGATGAAGATCAGCTTGTCCGCCTTGAGCGCGCTGGCCGTGGCACTGGCCACGTCTTCCATTGACAGGTTGAACGCCTGGCCAGTCGGCGAGAAGCCGAGCGGCGACAGCAGCACAACCTTGCCGTGTGACAGCGACATGCGCATCGAATCGTTGTCGATCTTGCGCACCAGCCCCGTGTGCTGGTAGTCGGTGCCATTGACGATGCCGACCGGACGCGCGGTGATGAAATTGCCAGAAATGACAGAGAGCTGGGCGCCAGCCATCGGCGTGTTCGGCAAGCCCTGGCTGAACGCGGCCTCGATGTCCAGGCGGAGTTCGCCGGCCGCCTCCTTGGCGCATTCGAGTGCGGCGTTGTCGGTGATGCGTATGCCATCCGCGTATTGCGACTGCACGTTGCGCAGTGCCAGTTGTTCCTCCACCTGCGGCCGGGAGCCGAACACCAGCACGATCTGCATGCCCATGGCGTGAAGCAGCGCCACGTCGTTGACCAGCGCATTGAGCACCCCGGCCTTGACCAGTTCTCCGCTGAACGCGATCACGAAGGTCTTGCCGCGGAACGCGTGGATATAGGGCGCGACCGCTCGCAGCCAGTCAACGAACTGTTGCTGGTCCGGGCCGGTGGCCTCGGAAAGCTCGGCGGCCGTCGTCGGCGGCGGGGTGTCGGGCGCGGCCTTCACGGGCAGCGGGAGCGGGGCGGAGGCAGGATCGGGGTCCTGCTGCGGGGAGTCGGTTCTGGCGTTCATGCGGCGGATTATAATCCCGGCCAATGTCAGCACAACGTCCCGTCAAACCAGCCCCCGCCCGGCCTGCCGAGGCCAAAACCTCCCCGGCTCAATCGAAGCCCGCCCAGCGACCGGCGGAGGCCGGCGCGCGTCCGCCACGCCCCCCGCGTCCGCCCCGCGCACCGCAGCCGGCGAGACTGGCCAACCCGCTGCCGGAGATCACGTTTCCCGAGGCGCTGCCGGTTTCGGCACGCCGCGACGAGATCGCCCAGGCGTTGCAGGCCAACCAGGTCATCATCGTTTCGGGCGAGACCGGCTCGGGCAAGACCACCCAGCTTCCGAAGATCGCGCTGTCGATCGGCCGCGGCCCGGCGCGTGAGGGCAAGCCCGGCGGCGGGCTGATCGGCCATACCCAGCCGCGCCGGATCGCCGCCACGTCCACGGCCAAGCGCATCGCGCAGGAACTGGGCACGCCGATCGGCGAAATCGTCGGCTATCAGGTGCGGTTCAACGACACGATGTCGGCCGGGGCGTCGGTCAAGCTGATGACGGACGGCATTCTGCTGGCGGAGACGCAGAATGATCCGCTGCTGCGCGCGTACGACACGATCATCATCGACGAGGCACACGAGCGCAGCCTCAATATCGACTTCCTGATCGGCTACCTGCGCCAGATCCTGCCGAGGCGGCCGGACCTGAAAGTGATCATCACGTCGGCAACGATCGACGCGAAGCGCTTTGCCGACCATTTCGCGCGTGACGGCAAGCCGGCGCCCGTGATCGAGGTCAGCGGCCGGCTCTATCCCGTGGAAGTGCGGTATCGGCCGATCCAGGCCGATGCGCCTGCCGACGCCGCGCCACGTAGCGAAAAGGCCAGGGAACGCGATCTGTTCGACGGCATCGTTGATGCCGTGGACGAACTGTGCCGGCTCGGCCCCGGCGACGTGCTGGTGTTCCTGCCCGGCGAGCGCGAGATCCGCGAGGCCGCGGAGGCGCTGCGCAAGCATCATCCGCCGCATACCGAGATCCTGCCGCTGTTCGCGCGGCTGTCCGTGCAGGAACAGGAGCGCGTGTTCAAGCCGTCGAACGCGCGGCGTATCGTGCTGGCCACCAACGTCGCCGAAACCTCGCTGACGGTGCCGGGCATCCGCTACGTGGTGGATACGGGGCTGGCGCGCGTGAAGCGCTATTCGTACCGCAACAAGGTCGAGCAGCTCCAGATCGAGTCGATTTCGCAGGCCGCCGCCAACCAGCGTGCTGGCCGTTGCGGCCGGGTGGCGGATGGCGTCTGCATCCGCCTGTACGAGGAGAGTGATTTCCAGGGCCGCGTGCGCTTTACCGATCCGGAAATCCTGCGTTCCTCGCTGGCGGCGGTGATCCTGCGCATGAAGGCGCTGCGCCTGACCGATATCGAGGCGTTTCCGTTTATCGAGCCGCCGCTGGGCCGGGCGATTGTCGATGGTTACCAGTTGCTGCAGGAGCTTGGCGCGTTCGACGAGGCCAACCAGCTCACGGGCATCGGCCGCCAGTTGTCGAAGCTGCCGCTCGATCCGCGCGTGGCGCGCATGATCCTGGCCGCGCGCGACCAGCAGTGCCTGCGCGAGGTGCTGATCATCGCCAGTGCGCTGTCGGTGCAGGACCCGCGCGACCGCCCGCAGGAGGCGCAGGAAGCCGCCGATCAGGCCCATCGCAAGTTCATGGACGAGAAGTCCGAGTTCCTGGGCTGGGTCAAGCTGTGGAAGTGGTTTGAAGAGGCCGTGGCGCACAAGAAGACCAACCGGCAACTGCAGGAGCAGTGCCGTGCGAACTTCTTGTCGCACGTGCGGCTGCGCGAATGGCGCGACGTCCATTCGCAACTGCTGACCACGGTGACCGAGCAGGGCTGGCGCCTCAACGAGAGCGAGCCGACCTTCGAGCAGGTACACAAGGCGCTGCTGACCGGCCTGCTGGGCAACGTCGGGCTCAAGCTCGATGAATCCGATGGTAAGGGCCGCGAGTACCTCGGAGCGCGCGGTATCAAGTTCCATCTGTGGCCGGGCTCGCTGATCGCGCGCAAGGTCGGGCGATGGATCATCGCGGCCGAACTCGTCGAAACGAGCCGCCTCTACGCGCGCACGCTGGCCCGCATCGAGCCGGAATGGGTCGAGCAGGTGGGCCGCCACCTGCTCAACGTAAGCTGGAGCGAGCCGCACTGGGAGAAGAAGGCGGGCCAGGTAGTGGCGCTGGAACGGGGCACGCTCTATGGTTTGCCCGTCTACCAGCATCGCCGCGTGCACTACGGGCCGATGAACCCGGCGGAGGCGCGCGAG
>JAFAJB010000222.1 GCA_019236395.1 Cupriavidus sp. | reverse complement strand
GCAGCTATGACATGCGCGCCATCCGTGGCGCCAAGCCGAGCTCGGCCCCGGGCACTGAAAACCCCGACAGCCTGACCCAGTTCTGGCTTCGTGACGAACCCGCGCGCACGCCGGACTACGCGGCCATGGCCGCGTGGTGCGATACGTTCTACCCGCGCATCTTTCTCAAGCGCGCAGGCTTCGTGCCGGCGGGCACGGTATCCCTGACCACGTACTTCCACGCCGATGCCGCCACGCTGGCGGCGGTGGGCCATGATCACGTGCTGGCCAGCGCGCAGGCGCGGGTATTCCGCCAGGGCTTCTTCGACCAGAGCGCGGAGATCTGGAGCGCCAGCGGCGAGTTGCTCGCCTCCTCGCACCAGATCGTTTATTACAAGGAGTGATTGGCCAGACCAGTTACGCGGGGTGAGCCACGGCCGGGTCGGCCGGCTCCCGGGCCTGTGCTTCGTAGCGATGGACCGTGTTGCGCATGGCCCAGAGCAGCACGACGCCGGGCACGGCGGCTAGCACGGTGCCAAGGTAGAACGGCGCCCAGCCCCAGGCTTCGACCATATACCCCGACGTCGGTCCCACGTAGACGCGTCCGATCGACGCCAGCGCGGACAGCAGCGCGTACTGCGTGGCGGAGAACGAGCGGTTGCATAGCGTCATCAGCAGCGCGACGAATGCGGCGGTGCCCATGCCGCCACAGATGTTCTCGATGGCGATCGTCGCGCCCATCGACCACAGGTGCGGCGGCGTGACGGACAGAATCCAGTAACCGAGGTTCGACACCCCCTGCAGGATGCCGAACAGCATCAGCGACCGATACAGGCCCAGGCGCACCATCAGCGAGCCGCCGAACAGCGCGCCGACGATCGTCGCGGCCAGCCCCAGCGTCTTGTTGACGATGCCGACCTCGCCCGGGTCGAAGCCGAGGCCGCGGATCAGGAACGTGGTCGACAGGCTGCCGGCGAAGGCATCGCCAAGCTTGTAGAGCACGATCAGCAGCAGCAGCCACCATGCGCCCTGGCGGCCAAAGAAGTCACGCAGCGGGCCGAGCACCGCCTCTTCGAGCGAGTGCGGCGCGCGCGCAGGGGCATCGGGCTCGGGCGCCCAGAGCAACGTGACCAGTCCCACGCTCATCAGCGCCGCCATCAGCAGGTACATCTGTGGCCAGCCCAGCACACGGTCGGCCAGATAGAGCGCGAGCCCACCGGACACCAGCATCGCCAGCCGATAGCCAAGCACCTTGACCGCAGCGCCAACGCCGCGTTCGGCCGGGCGCAGCACGTCCGTGCTGTAGGCATCGAAGACGATATCCTGGGATGCCGACAGGAAAGCCACCAGCGTGGCCAGCGCCGCGAGCGCCCACAAGGCTTGGTGGGGCGGGCAGAACGCCATCGCCGCAATACCGAGCACCAGCCCGAGCTGCGTGACCAGCAGCCAGCCGCGCCGCCGGCCCAGAAGCGGCGGCGTGAAGCGGTCCATCAGCGGTGCCCAGAGAAACTTGAAGATATAGGCTTGGCCGACCAGCGAAAAGAAGCCGATCGTCTTGATATCGAGCCCCTCGACCGTCATCCAGGCCTGCAGGGTGCCCGAGGTTAGCGCCAGGGGCAGCCCGGAGGCAAAACCCAGCGTCAGCATGGCGCCGATGCGGCGGTTGCGGAAGATGTCTAGATAGTCTTGAAAAGTCATGATGGCGGGGACGGCGCTCGGCTGGCTGTGTATTATTGCATCACCATTCGTGCGTCCCCGTACAAGTCACGACTTTCTATCAAGCGAACCCTGCCGTGAACCCGATCGTGTCCCAGACATCGTGCCGGTTGTACCCGCGGGCCGCGGCCGCCGCCGTATTGGTTTCGGTTGCCTTGCTCGGCGTCACGGGCGCCCGGCCGGCGCTGGCGCAGCAGAGCGTCGTGGTAGTGGCCGCTCCCGACGATGGCGTGCAGGTCGAGCGGCGTTATTCGAAGGTGCGCGAGATCGTGCCGATGGAGGTCATCGACCAGCAGGCCGCTCGCGAGTACGAGCAGGTCAAGCAGGAGGCGATCGCCAAGCACACGCTGGTCGACGAGGACGATCCCCAGGTGAAACGCCTGCGTGAGATCGGCATCAGGCTGCTGCCGCAAACCGTACTCTGGAATCCGCGAGCGGGACGCTGGGCGTGGGAAATCAATCTGATCCGCTCAAAGCAGGTCAACGCCTTCTGCATGCCCGGCGGCAAGATGGCCGTTTACTCGGGCCTGCTCGAATCGCTCAATCTGACTGACGACGAAGTGGCCATGGTCATGGGCCATGAGATCTCGCACGCGCTGGAAGAGCATGCGCGCCAGCGCGCCGCGCAGGCCGAGATCTCCAACCTGGGCGCCAACGTGGTGTCACAGCTGACCGGCTTCGGCAACCTTGGGAACATGGACATCGGTTCCAATGCCAAGATGCTGTCGCTGCGCTTCTCGCGACAGGAAGAGACCGAGGCCGACCTGATCGGCATGGACATCGCCGCGCGTGCCGGCTATGACCCGCGCGCAGCCGTCACGCTCTGGCAGAAGATGGGCACCGTGCTCAAGGCCGGCGACGAATTCACGTCGACCCACCCGTCCGGGCGCAATCGCATTGCCGTGCTCGAGGCGCATATGAACGAGGTGCTGCCGCTCTATGCGAAGGCGATCAACATGCCGATGGACAAGCTGCCGCCGTACAAGGCCAACATGGCCAACCTGCAAGGCGCGCCGGTCGACACAGGCGACGAGGATCGCCAGCATCCGCTGAAAAAATAAAGACGCCGAACGGAAACGTTGCATGACCGATCGGTTAGGATGCAAAAAGTGGCGTAAACGCCAGAAACCAGGGGAAAAGAATAATGAAGACCGTAATCCGTGGCGCGCTGTTCGTCACTGCAATGCTGGCCGCCGGTGCGGCGAGCGCTGCTGATGAATTGCTGACAATGCCGATCGACCAGGCGCTCGCATCGCCGGCAGCGAAGTCGCGTATCGACCCGGGCATCAAGTTGCTGTTTGGCTTCAACCGCATCGAAGGCGGGCAGGATGCCAGGCTGTACAAGACAGTCAAGCGCGTGCGCCGGCCGGTGAACAAGGTCGCGAATGGTCCGGTACCGACGGACGCTGACCTTTGCGCGTCGATGTTCGTCGAGGCTGTGCAGGATCTTCAGCAACGCGCGACCCGGGAGGGCAACAATGCCGTGGCGGAGATCCACAGCAACTGGAAGGACGACGAAACCGCCAGCGACTCGACCTACGTTTGCGCCAAGGGCTCGGCGTATATCGGCGTGGCGCTCAAGGCCGTGCTTGTGAAGGTTGGCGGCTGAGGCGCAGCCGCAGTCTTCAGGATGTAAAAAAACCGGCTCGACGAGCCGGTTTTTTCTTGGGCAGGAGTCAGGTCAGGCAACCAGACCCGTGGCCTCGTCGGCGCCGATATGGACGTTCATGCATTGCACGGCCGCGCCGGCCGCGCCCTTGCCGAGGTTGTCCAGGCGCGCCACCAGGTTCAGGCGGTCGGCATTGCCGAACACGAACAGGTCCACGCGGTTGGTGTCGTTGCTGGCTTGTACATCGAAGAAGCCGTTGTCGAGGTTGGCATCGCTGTTGTACGAGTGCACGCGCACGAACTGCTCGCCTTCATAGTGCTTGCGATAGATGTCGACGATGGCCTCGGCATCGGCCTTGCGCGACAGCAGCCCCGGATACACCGGCACCGTCACGGCCAGCCCCTTGAGGAAATTGCCGACGATCGGGTTGAAGATCGGCGCCTGCGACAGGCCCGCCTGCACGCGCATTTCCGGCAGGTGCTTGTGCGCCAGACCCAGCGCATACGGACGCGGACTCATCAGCTTCGGGTTACCGCCAGCCTCGAACTCGGCAATCATCGACTTGCCGCCGCCGCTGTAGCCGGTCAGCGAGAACGCCGACACCGGGTAGTCCGCCGGCATCAGGCCGGCTTCCACCAGCGGACGCACAGCCAGCACGAAGGCGCTGGCGTGGCAGCCCGGCACGGCGATGCGCTTGCTGCCGCGCACGCGCTCGCGCTGGCCGCGGGTCAGTTCCGGCAGGCCGTAGGCCCAGTTGTCAGCGGTGCGGAATGCCGTGCTGGCGTCAATCACGCAGGTGTCGGGGTTTGTGACCAGCGACACGGCCTCACGCGAAGCCACGTCCGGCAGGCACAGGAAGGAGACGTCCGAGGCGTTCAGGAATCGTGCTCGTTCCTGCGGGTCCTTGCGCTTGTCATCGGCAATGCGCAGCAGCTCCACATCGGTGCGACCCGAGAGATAGTCAAGCAGCCGGAGACCGGTGGTGCCTTCCTGACCATCGACGAACACTTTGAAAACCATGGCGGACTCACTCTGAAAAATGCGAAAAGTCTCCTGTCCCCGAGGGTGGAGAACCTGCATTGTAGCGAGGTTGGGGGCTGGACGCAGGGTTTACGCCAAAAGAGACCTATTGCGGTTCGGCACAGTTCGAGACTGGCAGGAAATAACCAAGTAGGTTAATCTCGCATGGAGAAGTCGACGGCGCATTACAAGCTTGCCCGGATACAGGGTCTGGTGGACCAGAGGCGTATCGTCTTTACGAAGACGGCCACGGCGGGTTTCAAGCACATGGGCTTGCGGTACCGTGAGGCTCTGGATGTTCTCGGGCGCCTTCAGACGCAGGACTTCTACAAGAGCATGACTACCTACGCAGATCACACGGTTTGGCAGGATGTCTATCATCCGCGCACGCCCTATGGCAGTGCCTACGTGAAATTGACAGTGCTCGACGACCTGCTCGTCGTGTCTTTCAAGGTCCGCTGAACCTGACGAAACGCACAAGCAAGGAGCTGACAATGAAATGCCTCGAATGCGGCCGCGCGGAACTTGTCAGGGGGCGGCAGGATTTTGACTACACCTATCGCGGTGAAACCATCGTGGTCAAGGCGGTTCTCGGCGATTGGTGTCCGAACTGCGGGGAGGGCCTGGTCGATCCGGGGGAACATGATCGTCTTGACGACATCTGCCTGGCTTTCAACAAGCAGGTGAACGCAACGCTGGTCGATCCTGGCTTCATCGTGTCGGTTCGTCGGAAACTCGATCTCGACCAGAAGGAAGCCGGCGAGATCTTCGGCGGCGGCGTGAACGCCTTTTCGCGCTATGAGACAGGGCGAACCAAGCCGCCCCTGGCCTTGGTCAAGCTGTTGAAGCTGCTCGATCGTCACCCGAACCTGCTCGACGAAATCCGTTCGATCTAGTCGGCGCGACAGCCCCAGCATTGCGCCGGGGCGCTTCCGGCATCACAGCGGGAAGTCGTAATCGATCGACAGCGGCGCGTGGTCGCTGAACTTCTCGTCCTTGTAGATCGAGCAAGCCTTGGCCGTCGCGGCGATCTTCGCCGTGGTCAGGTGGTAATCGATGCGCCATCCCACGTTCTTTGCATAGGCCTGGCCGCGGTTGCTCCACCACGTGTACTGCTCGGGGCGCGGGTCAAGCTGGCGGAACACGTCGACATAACCGTGATTGTCGAACAGTTCACCGATCCACGCGCGTTCCTCGGGCAGGAAACCGGAGTTTTTCAGGTTGCCCTTCCAGTTCTTGATGTCGATTTCCTTGTGGGCGATGTTCACGTCACCGCACAGCACGATCTCGCGGCCGCTCGCCTTCAGTTGCAGCAGGTGGGGCAGGAATGCCTCCATGAAGCGGAACTTGGCCTGCTGACGCTCTTCGGAACTCGAGCCGGAGGGGACATAGACCGAGATCACCGCAAGGTGCGGATACTGCACCTCGACATAGCGACCTTCGGCATCGAACTCGGCGTTGCCAAAGCCGGTGAGCACGCGGTCCGGCTTGTGGCGCGTATAGAGCCCCACGCCGCTATAGCCTTTTTTCTCGGCATAGTGGAAGAATCCATGGTAGCCATGGGGGGCCAGGAACGCCTCGGTCATGTCGGCTTCCTGCGCCTTGAGTTCCTGAACGCAGACCATGTCCGCTTCCTGCGTGCCCATCCACTCGAAGAAGCCCTTCTTGGAGGCTGAGCGGGTGCCGTTGAGGTTGGCGCTGATAATCCGTAACATCTCGGGAAATTTTGAATTCAGAGAGAAAAGATGACGCAGCAGACGACGACGGACGACCTCAGCCAGTCCTTTATCCGCTTTGCACTGGACGCCGGCGTTTTGTCGTTCGGCGAGTTCGTGACCAAGGCTGGCCGCAAGTCCCCGTACTTCTTCAATGCCGGCCTGTTCAACCAGGGCGCAATGCTGGGCCAGGTGGCGCAATTCTACGCGAAGACCCTGCTCGGCTCGGGCGTGCAGTTCGACGTGCTGTTCGGGCCGGCCTACAAGGGCATCACGCTGGCCTCGGCCACGGCAGTGGCGCTGGCCGGCATGGGGCGTGACGTCGGCTTCGCCTACAACCGCAAGGAAGCCAAGGATCATGGCGAAGGCGGCACGCTGGTGGGTGCGAAGCTCCAGGGCAAGGTCGTGATCATCGATGATGTGATCTCCGCGGGTACCTCCGTGCGTGAATCGATGCAAATGATCCGCGCCGCGGGCGCCGAGCCGGCCGCTGTGCTGATCGCGCTGGACCGCATGGAAAAGAGCGGGACTGCCGACAACATCGGCACGCACTCGGCGGTTCAGGATGTGCAGCGCGAGTACGGCATTCCGGTCATCGCGATTGCCACGCTCAAGGACCTGCTGGCCTACCTCGATGCATCGCAGGACCCCTCGCTCGGGAACTCTCGCGAGGCGGTGGCAGCCTATCGTCAGAAGTACGGCGTCTGACAGCACACACGGCCCCGGATGGGGCCGTTCTTGTTTTGGGAGCTTGGCGTGGCGGAAAAGCGGCGAAACTCGGAATCGATTGAACGGGAAATTGGCGAGCAGGGCGGGCCGCCCCAGGATTCATCGTCGCCAGCGACGCCGGCACGCGCCAAGCGCGGCTCCCGCGAGCGCCGATCCCCACTCAGCGAGCATTGCGCGCCAGCGGTGGAGCCGGGCGAAGGGCCTGCTCATGAAGCCTACGCGGTCCGCGCGCTTGTGCTGCAGGGCGGCGGCGCGCTCGGCTCGTACCAGGCCGGCGTCTACCAGGGGCTGGCCGAGGGCGGTATCCATCCGAACTGGATTGCCGGGATCTCGATTGGTGCGCTCAATGCGGCGGTGATCGCCGGAAATCCCCCGGAGACGCGCGTCGAGCAACTGCGCGCGTTCTGGGAGTACATCTGCGCGCAGCCGTGGCTGCCGGGGCTGCCGCTGGAAGTACTGAGCGAAACCGCACCGCTCTGGCCGGAGCCGATGCGCGTCTGGTTCGACAGCATCAACGCGGCGCGCGCGGTTGTGGAGGGCCAGCGCGGCTTTTTCACGCCGCGTGCGATCACCGATCTGTGGGCGCGCTTCGAGGACCCATCGCGCGCCAGCTACTACGACACCGCGCCGCTGAAGGCCACACTCGAGCGCTTCGTCGATTTCGATCGCATCAATCATCCAAAGGAAATGCGCGTATCGGTCGGCGCGGTCAACGTGCACACCGGCAACTTCGCCTATTTCGACAACACACGCATGACGCTGCGCGCCGAGCATTTCATGGCATCCGGAGCGCTGCCGCCGGGCTTTCCAGCGGTCGAGATCGATGGGGAGTACTACTGGGACGGCGGCCTCGTGTCGAACACACCGTTGCAGGAGGTGCTGACGGCCCAGCCGCGCCGCGACGCGCTGATCTTCCAGGTGGACCTGTGGAGCGCGCGTGGCCACCTGCCGCATAACCTGCTGGACGTGGCCGAGCGCCAGAAGGACATCCAGTATTCCAGCCGGACTCGCGCGATTACCGACTACATGCGTGAGCAGCAGAACTACCGCCGCATGCTCAGCGAGCTGATGACGCTGGTGCCGGAGTCAAAGCGCAACAGCCCTTGGTACCAGCGCGCGGCCGACCACGCTTGCGACGCACGGCGAAACGTGATCCAGCTCATCTATCGCGACAAGACGTTTGAGGGCAGTGCCAAGGATTACCAGTTTGGCGTACTGACGATGCACGAGCATTGGTCCAGCGGTCTCGAGGACATTCGTGAAACGCTCACGCATCCGAAGTGGCTGGCGATGCCGGGGCCGGAGCATCCGTTCGTGACGCATGACGTGCACCGTGGCGACGGCGACGCGTAATCGACGGCGACGCGTAATCGACCTTATTCCACGACGACTTACTCCACGACGACCTTCGTCAGCTCGGGTTTGGGCGGTGGGTAGGCCGGCTTGAGCTTCCTGAAGATATCGGCAAGGATCTCCGCCACCATCAGGTTGCGATGGCTCTTGGAGTCGGACGGCACGATGTACCACGGACTCTCGGGCGTGGCCGTGGCGGCAATCGCGGCCTCATAGACCTGCTGGTATTCCTTCCAGTACTTGCGTTCGGCCACGTCCTGCATATCGAACTTCCAGTGCTTCTCCGGGTCGGCGATGCGGGCCTCGAGCCGCTGCTTCTGCTCGGCCTTCGAGATATGCAGGAAGCATTTGATGATTGTCGTGCCGGTCTCGATGAGCATCTGCTCGAACGCGCGGATCTGGCTGTAGCGCCGCACACACTCGGTCTCGTCGATCCAGTCATGCACGCGCGTGATCAGCACGTCTTCGTAGTGGCTGCGGTTGAAGATGGCGATCTCGCCCTGGCGCGGCACCTGCGCGTGCACGCGCCACAGGTAGTCGTGCGCGAGCTCTTCGGCGGTGGGGGCCTTGAAGCTGGCCACGCGCACGCCCAGCGGGTCGAAGCTGCGGAAGACCGAGCGCACGGTGCCGTCCTTGCCGCTGGTGTCCATGCCCTGCAGGATGATCAGCAGCTTGCGGCGATGCTCGGCGTAGAAGATGTCCTGCTGTGCGTCGAGGTGAGTCGACAGCTCGCCAAGGCGCGCGATGTCGGCATCCTTGTCGCCGGTGGAAACCGGCTTGCTCTGCGTGTCGAAAGCGGCAAGCTTGAATCCCTTGCCGGAGGTGATGCGGAAATCGTCCAGTTTCATGGGCTCTCTGATGGCGGGACCGGATGGGTTCCGCATGGCTGCGAGCCCCAATGGTCACGCAGGCAGCGTGGCGAGGTCAATAGTGCCTTCGAACACCGTCGTTGCCGGGCCGGTCATCTGCACGGGCTGTCCCGCGCCCAGCCAGGCGATGGTCAGGTCGCCGCCGTGCGTGTGCACCTTGACCGGAGAGTCGAGCAGGCCGCGGCGGATGCCGGACACCACGGCCGCGCAGGCCCCCGTGCCGCACGCCAGCGTTTCGCCGGCGCCGCGCTCGAATACGCGCAGGCGCACCGTGTTGCGGTCGACGATCTGCATGAAGCCGGCATTGACCCGGTTCGGGAACGCCTTGTGATGTTCGATCACCGGGCCGTCCTGCAGCACCGGAAATTTCTCCACATCGTCAACGACCTGCACCGCGTGCGGGTTGCCCATCGAAACGGCCGAGATCCACTCGGTGCGGCCGTTGACCTCGAGCCCGTAGAGCGTGTCACTGCCCTCGGTGCGCGCGGGCAGTCCATCGGCGATGAACGGCACGCGTGCCGGCGTCAGTTCGGGCTCGCCCATGTCCACGGTCACCTGGCCGTCGTCCTGCAGCATCAGCGTGATCACGCCGTTCATGACTTCCACGCGCACCGAGCGCTTGTCGGTCATGCCGCGGTCGGTGACAAAGCGCACGAAGCAGCGCGCGCCGTTGCCGCAGTGCTCCACCTCGCCGCCGTCGGCATTGACGATCCGGTAGCGGAAGTCGACGTCGTCGCGCGCCGATTTTTCGACGATCAGGATCTGGTCGGCGCCGATGCCGAAATGGCGGTTCGCCAGCGCGCGCCATTGCGCGTCGGTCAGGTCGAGCTTCTGGTGAATGCCGTCCAGCACGATGAAATCGTTGCCGGCGCCGTGCATCTTGGTGAACTGGATTTTCATGAAGCAGATTGTAATCAGTAGATGTCGGGTTCGCCGGGCGGGCGATGCTTGAAGCGTTTGTGGACCCAGTAGTAGTCAGCCACGCGCGGGCGGATCGCTTCCTCGAAGAATGCGTTCATGCGCCGGGTGTCGTCGGTCACGCTTTCGCCGGGGTAGTCATCCCAGGGCGGCAGGATGTGCAGCACGTAGCCCTTGTAGTCGGGCAACTGTTCGGTGTAAATCGGCACCACCCTGGCACCGGCCAGCCGTGCCAGGCGCGAGACCGAAGTCAGCGTCAGTGCCTGGACGCCGAAGAACGGGACGAATTCGGAGTCACGCTCGCCGAAATCCATGTCGGAGATCAGTTGGAGCGCCTCACCCTTCTTCAGCACACGCAGGATGTTGCGCACACTGTCGTTGCGGGAAATCATGTTGGCGCCGAAGCGGCCCCGTGCCACTTTCAGGAAGTCGTCGAACAGCGCGTTCTTCTGCACTGTGTAGAGCGACGCACCCGAGCGGCCCACGGTGTCGCGCAGGTGCATTGTCAGGCGGATGGCGCCTGCTTCCAGCCCCGACAGGTGCAGCGTCACCAGGATATGCGGCGAGCCATCGAGTGCGGGCAGGTCGGCGTGGTCTTTGATCTGTACCAGGCGGCGCATCTTGGCCTCGTTGCTGGTCCAGAAGATGCCCCCCTCGGCAAAGCTGCGGAAGACCTTGCGGTAGGTCTCGCGCGACATCGCCTCGATTTCCGCATCGGTCTTGTCAGGAAAGCACAGCCGAAGGTTGGCGCGGACCACCTCGCGGCGCGGGTTGGGAATCCTGTATAGAAGGCCGCCCAGTGCCTCGCCGAAACGGGCCACGAACGAATAAGGGAGTTTGCCCAGCACCGTCAGCAGCGCGATGCCTAGCCAGGTAAAAATGCGGCTCATTGGGTGTTGTTGTTGGTGGCCGCCTGCGTGGCAGCGAGCGTGTCCGGCGGCAATTCGGCGCCGGCCGGATGTTTGTAGCGGTTATACCCCCACAGGTATTGGGTCGGGTCGATGTCGATCAAGTCTTGGATCGTTGCATTGATCACCGCGGATGCCGCTGCCGGGTCTTCAGGCAGCATGCCGCCGTTGCACAGGATGCGCAGGTGGCCGCGATACCCCGCGCCCTTCGGCAGTCGCTCGGCATAGATCATCGCCACCGGGGCCCTGGTCAGTTGCTGCAGCCGGTGCACCAGCGTCATGGAATACGCCGGCTTGCCGAAGAATGGCGCCCAGGTACCTTCTCCGCCACCTGGAACCTGATCGGGCAGGATGCCAACTGCCTGGCCACGCTTGAGTGCCTTGAGCAGCATGCGCACACCGCGGGGATTGGCCGGAGCCATTGCCAGATTGGGACGCGCGCGCATGCGCTCGACAAACTCCCGCAACCACGGCTGGTGAGGCGGCTTGAACAGACAGGTCACGGGCCGCTGCATGGCGTGCGACTGTGGCAGGACTTCAAAGCAACCAAGATGTGGCGTCAGTATGATCACGCCATTACCGGCCGCCTCAAGACGGGCCAGCTCCGGCCAGAGGTGATCGTCGAATCTGTCCGTCCGTACCGAGATGGTCTTGCGGCTCCAGAAGTACGGCATCTCCATCATCATCCGGCCGGATTGGCGCGCGGCTTCGGCCAGCATGGCGTTGGAAACGTCGGGATAGGCGAGGCGGAAGTTTTCTTCCAGCCGGCGGCCATAGCGGCCCGGCAGCCGCGCCGCCAGCAGGCCCAGGGCGCCGCCGATGGCATGGAGCACGCGCAGGGGAAGGCGGGAAATCAGCCAGAAAATAAATGTCATGTCGCCGTCAGGGCTAAATCCGGCAGCGTGCCGGCCGAGAATGAGTCAATTCGGGTCGCGCCGGCCGCGAGAACTGTGGCTTTCCAATCATTGGCGCGCTGCAGCGAAGCCGGCAGGCGCGTATAATAGCCTGCATCGCCGAGTTAACTGACAACTTGCGGGGCGATGCCGCTCTACCAGAGGGGCCTGAAAATACCGCTAAAGCGTCGCCGCATCGTTTCCCGAGGGTGGCACGCAATAGCCAACCTGGAGAAACAAGATCGTGTCGAACGATTTCCTTTTCACTTCGGAATCTGTCTCCGAAGGCCATCCCGATAAAGTTGCTGACCAGATTTCGGACGCCGTCCTGGACGCCATCCTTGCTCAGGACAAGTACGCCCGCGTGGCGGCCGAGACGCTTTGCAACACCGGTCTGGTAGTGCTGGCGGGTGAAATCACCACGACGGCCAACGTCGACTACATCCAGGTCGCTCGCGAAACCATCAAGCGCATTGGCTACGACAATACCGACTACGGTATCGACTACAAGGGCTGCGCCGTGCTGGTCGCCTATGACAAGCAGTCGCCCGATATCGCCCAGGGTGTGGATCGTGCCTCCGACGACTACCTGAACCAGGGTGCCGGCGACCAGGGCCTGATGTTCGGCTACGCCTGCGACGAAACCCCGGAACTGATGCCGTTCCCGATCTACTACGCACACCGCCTGGTGGAGCGCCAGTCGCTGCTGCGCCGTGACGGCCGCCTGCCCTGGCTGCGTCCGGACGCCAAGTCGCAGGTGACGGTGCGTTACGTGGATGGCCGCCCGCACAGCGTGGATACCGTGGTGCTGTCGACCCAGCACGCGCCTGACATCTCGCAGGCCCAGATCCGCGAAGCCGTGATCGAGGAGATCATCAAGCCGGTGCTGCCGGCCGAGATGCTCAAGGAAACCAAGTACCTGGTGAACCCGACCGGCCGTTTCGTGATCGGTGGCCCGCAAGGCGATTGCGGCCTGACCGGCCGCAAGATCATCGTCGACACGTACGGCGGCGCGTCGCCGCACGGCGGCGGTGCGTTCTCCGGCAAGGACCCGTCGAAGGTGGACCGCTCGGCTGCCTACGCTGCCCGCTACGTGGCCAAGAACGTCGTGGCCGCCGGCCTGGCGCGCCAGTGCCAGGTGCAGGTCAGCTACGCAATCGGCGTGGCTCGCCCGATCAACGTGACCGTGTACACGGAAGGTACCGGCAAGATCTCTGACGAGAAGATTGCTGCGCTGGTGCAGGAGCACTTCGACCTGCGTCCGAAGGGCATCGTGCAGATGCTGGATCTGCTGCGTCCGATCTACGAAAAGACCGCTGCCTACGGCCACTTCGGCCGCGAGGAGCCGGAATTCTCGTGGGAAGCCACGGACAAGGCCGCTATCCTGCGTGCCGCAGCAGGCCTGTAAGTCCTAGCCGACCGCTGCAAGACCCAGACCCCGCCGGTCCATCAGGATCGCGCGGGGTTTTTTGTTGATCTGGCGTCACGTGGCAAGGCGCGCAGCAGGGGTAGAATCCGGTCCAAACCGAATTTAATGGAATGGCCATGTCTCTGGATCTGATCCGTACTCAGCCTTACACCGACTGGTCGCCCGAGGTCTCGCCGGAGACGCAGGCCGCGCTGCGCCGCGAGCTGGAGCAGGGCGCCGTGCTGTACTTCCCGAACCTGCAATTCCGTTTCGCGCCGGGCGAGGAGCGTTTCCTCGACAGCCGCTATTCGGACGGCAAGTCCAAGAACATCAACCTGCGTGCCAATGACAGCGCCGTGCGTGGCGCGGCGGGTAGCCAGCAGGATCTGACCGACCTCTACAACCTGATCCGCCGGTACGCCGACTCGACCGAAGCGCTGATCCACGCGCTGTTCCCCGAGTACGGCCCGCATATGACACGTGCGGGCACGTCGCTGCGCCCGAGCGAAATCGCCGGTCGCCCGGTGAGCTGGCGCAAGGATGACACGCGCCTGCACGTCGATGCATTCCCGTCGAATCCGCTGCTCGGCAAGCGCCTGCTGCGCGTGTTCCACAACATCGATCCGCAGGCCCCGCGTGTATGGCGCGTGGGCGAGCCGTTCGCCGATTTCGCCGGGCGCTTCGTGCCGAAGACCCATGGCATGTGGCCTGGCCAGGCATTCCTGATGAAGACGCTGCACATCACCAAGCGCACGCGCAGCGAGTACGACCACCGCATGCTCCAGCTCCACGATCTGGCCAAGGCCGATCTCGATTACCAGAAGACGGTGCCGCAGCAGGAATTCCAGTTCCCGCCGGGCTCGACCTGGATCGTGTTCAGCGACCAGCTGCTCCATGCGGCCATGCGCGGCAAGGCGATGATGGAACAGACCATCTACCTGGACCCGGCCGCCATTGCCGACCGCACGCACTCGCCAGAAGCGGTGCTGTCGAGGATGCTTGGCAAGCCGATGCTGGCGGCGTGAAGGCGTAGTTGCCCCTGTTTTCTCCCCTCAGCGCAGCAGCATCTTCAGCATCGCCTCGAACCGCTTGCCATAGGGCGGCTTGAGCAGGCCGGCGCCGTTGAGGCCGGCCTGGTGGAACACCGGCTTGAGCTTGGAGAACGTCTCGAACCCGGCCTTGCCGTGGTACACGCCCATGCCGCTTGGGCCGACGCCGCCAAATGGCAGATCGTCCTGGGCGATATGGAACAACGTGTCGTTGACGGTCACGCCGCCGGCCACGGTCTGGTGCATCACGCGGTCCACCACGTCTCCTGACTTGTCGAATACGTACAGTGCCAGCGGGCGCGGTCGCGCATTCACAAAGCCGATGGCATCGTCGATGCTGCGATAGGTCACCACGGGCAGCACCGGCCCGAAAATTTCCTCCTGCATCGCCATCACGTCCTCCGGCACATCCGTCAGCAGTACGGGTGGCAGTCGGCGTGTGGCAGCGTCCGGCGTGGCATCTGTCAGCGGCACCACATGTGCCCCGGCGGCGCCGGCGGCGTCGATCATCGATACCAGCCGGTCGAAGTGACGCGGGCTGATGATGCTCGTGTAGTCGGCGTTGCGCGCAATATCGGGATAGAGCCGGCTTACGCACCGGCGTGCGGCCTCGGCGAAGCGGTCGCGCTGGTCCGCCTGCACGAGCACGTAGTCCGGCGCGATGCAGGTCTGGCCCGCGTTCAGCAGCTTGCCCACGAGAATCCGCTCAACGGCACGGTCAAAATCTGCATGTGGCCCGATGATCGCGGGCGATTTGCCTCCCAGCTCCAGCGTGACCGGCGTCAGGTTGGCGGCCGCGGCACGCATCACGTGGTGGCCGACGTTGGTCGAGCCGGTGAACAGCAGATGGTCGAATGGCAGGGTGCTGAATGCGGCGGCCACGTCGGCGTCGCCATTGATGACGGCCACTTCGTCGGGCGCGAATGTGGCCTGCACCAACTGCGCGAACAGCGCCGAGAAGCGCGGCGTGTACTCGGACAGCTTGACCATCGCGCGGTTGCCGGCGACCAGGGCGCCGGTCAGAGGCCCGATGGTCAGATAGAGCGGATAGTTCCAGGGCACCACGATGCCGACCACCCCAAGCGGCTGCGGCATCAGGCGCGAGCGGCCCGGCTTGAACCAGAGGCCCGTGCGCGCCCGGCGCACGCGCATCCAGCGCTTGCCATGCCGCAGCGCGTCATCGATGCCGGCCACGCTCGGAAACACCTCCAGCAACGCGGTTTCCTGGCGCGGACGGTTGGTGAAATCCGCGCTGATGGCGAAGGCGATGGCTTCCTCATTGGCTTGCACGAGCCGGCGCAACCGGCGCAGCCGATCGGCCCGGACGTCCCAGGGCGGAGTCTGGTCGCGTCGCGAAGCGGCACGCATCGCATCGAACACGGACGACATGGCGGGCACTTCTCTCATTGGCGTTCTCCTGGGCGGGCGCTGTCTTGTCCTGGATACACGGGCGGCAAGCCTGCGAACCATCGCGCACCATAAGCCAGCCGTGCGGTTATCGCAATGGAGGACCACCCCCAAACGCGGGTGCGGGCGGTGCGGCGATACCCCGCTTCACCACCCCCGCACCAGCGCCTACACTGGATTTTCGCGGCACACGTCCGCCTTGCATACGCAAACGGAGACCGGACACGCGAGGAGGCAGATGGAAACGACTTTTGACTATCTCGTCGTGGGCGCCGGCTCGGCAGGCTGCGCGCTGGCCGGGCGGCTGGCCGACAGCGGCAGTGACAGTATCGCGCTGCTCGAAGCGGGATGGCACGATCATCATGTGCTGGTGCGCACACCTGCGGCTGGCATCGCGTTCCCGCCGCGCGCCGGGTCACGCAATTACGGGTACCAGACAACGCCGCAGGACGGGCTGGACGGCCGGCGTGGACGCCAGCCCGGCGGACGGGGCCTGGGTGGTTCGTCGTCGATATCGTCAATGATCTACACGCGCGGCCGCCCGGCTGACTACGACGGCTGGGCCGAAACCGGCTGCGATGGCTGGTCCTGGGACGACGTGCTGCCGTACTTCCGGCGCGCGGAATGCAACGCACGTGTCGCCGGTCATGACGACGACCCGCTGCACGGCGGCACCGGCCCGCTGCACGTCAGCGACCTGCGGTCGCCCAATCCATTCGGCCAGCATTTCATCGACGCGGCGCAGCGCGCCGGCATCCTGCGCAACGACGACTTCAACGGCGAGGAACAGGAAGGCGTGGGCTGGTACCAGGTCACGCAGCACAACGGCGAAAGATGGAACGCCGCGCGGGCCTATCTGCACGGTGGCAACGTTCGGAACCGGGCCTGCAATGGCGGGCGCGGCCACCTGCATGTGCTGACGGGGACTCAGGTGCTGCGCATTCTGTTCGAGCGGCGGCGCGCGGTGGGCGTGGTTGTGTCGCGCGACGGCCGGGAAGTGGAACTGCGCGCGCGGCGCGAGGTGATCGTCGCAGCGGGCGCGATCGGCTCGCCGCAACTGTTGATGGCATCCGGCGTGGGGCCTGTTGCACATTTGGCCGAGCTTGGCATTCCGGTGTTGCATGACCTGCCTGGTGTCGGCGCCAACCTGCAGGACCACGTCGATATCGCCGTGCACAAGCGTGTCGGTGCGTCCGAACTGTTCGGCCTGTCGCTGGGCAGCGCCTTCGGGTTGATCGGCGAGTGCCTGCGCTACCGGCGCGAGCGCACCGGAATGATGACGTCGAACCTTGCAGAAGCGGGAGCGTTCGTGCGCACGCGTGCCGACCTGTTCGAGCCGGACCTGCAATTGCGCTTCGTGGTGGGTCTGGTCGACGATGCCACCGGACGCATTCGCTTCGGCCATGGCTATGCCTGCCATGCCAGTGTGCTGCGCCCGCGTAGCCGCGGCGTGGTGCGGCTGGCGTCGCCTGACATGCGCGATGCGCCGCTGATCGATCCGCGCTACCTGTCCAACCCGCAGGACATGGAAGACCTGCTCTGCGGGCTGCATATCGTACGGCGCGTCCTTGCACAGGCACCGCTGGCGGCCTTTGGCGGAACTGAACAGCATTCCGGGCGGCTGCGCCTGGATGGTAGCGATGACGACGCGGCGCGCGAATGGATTCGCGAGCACGCGGACTCGGGCTGCCATCCCGTGGGCACCTGCCGCATGGGCATGGACCCGATGGCCGTGGTGGACCCGCAGCTACGCGTGCGCGGCGTCGAGGGCCTGCGCGTCGTGGACGCATCGATCATGCCAACGCTGATCGGCGGCGATACGGCCGCCCCGGCGATCATGATCGGCGAACGCGCCCATGACCTGATCCGCTATGCGCCGCATGTGACGCTGCGGATTCGCGAGACCGTGGCGGCCGACTGACCGGCTGACCGCCACGCCTCCTGAACGATCAACCGCGCATCTGGAACTGGCCCACCATCTCGCGCAGGCGGCCGGCCTGTTCGTCCAGCGACTGCGCGGCCGCGGCGGCCTCTTCCACGAGCGCCGCGTTCTGCTGCGTGACCTGGTCCATCTGGCCCACGGCGTGGCCCACCTGTTCGATGCCGGCGCTCTGCTCCTGCGATGCCGCCGAGATCTCCGAGATGATGTCCGACACACGCTTCACCGCCTGGCGGATCTCGGTCATCGTATCGCCCACGCCATGCGCCTGCGTGGAGCCCGTGCGCACGGTTTCCACCGAGGCTTCGATCAGTTCCTTGATTTCCTTGGCAGCGCTGGACGAACGCTGGGCCAGGCTGCGCACCTCTCCGGCCACCACGGCGAAGCCGCGGCCCTGCTCGCCGGCGCGCGCCGCTTCCACGGCCGCGTTGAGCGCGAGGATGTTGGTCTGGAACGCGATGCCTTCGATCAGGTTCGTGATCTCGGCGATGCGCTCGGAGCTGCCGCTGATCGCGCCCATCGTATCCACCATCTGCTGCACGGCGTGGTTGCCTTCGTCGGCCACCAGCGCGGCGTTGCTGGCCAGGGATGACGCCTGACGCGCATTTTCGGCGTTCTGGCGGACGGTGGCGGTCAGCTCCTCCATGCTCGACGCGGTTTCCTCGAGCGATGCGGCCTGCTGTTCGGTGCGCGACGACAGGTCGATGTTGCCCGCGGCGATCTGCGCGGCGGCAACGCCGACCGAGTCGGTGGATTGGCGCACATCACGCAGCGTCGTCGCCACGCGATCGATCAGCGCGTTGAAGGACTTGGCGGTCAGGCCGATCTCGTCGAGCTGGTCCACGGGGGCGCGATGGTCGAGATCAAGCGTGCGGCTGACATGCTCCAGCGTCCCCTGGATCTGCGCGAGGCTCCCGCTAATCCGGCGATAGAGGGTCAAGGCCATGAAGGCGGTCAGCGCAATGGCCACCACGATCACGGTCAGGAACACGCGCACCGACCATGTGTGCTGTGCCTTGTTGTACGCCACGGCATCGGCGCCCAGCTTGGCGTTGTACTCGATGTGATCGACGATAGCCTTGCGCAGTGCCTTGGACGAGTCAAGCAGTTCGCCCGTCAGCATCTGCTGCGTGCCGGCGTAGTCATTGCTCCGGGAGCGTTCGAAAAGCGCGGGGAACTGGTCGGTATAGCGCTTGGCGGCCGCGCGATCGGCCTCCAGCAGCTTGCGGTCCGTGTCGTCAGAGATGTCGTCGCGCTCATACTTGGCAAGCGTATCGTCAAACCGCTTGCTTGCCTCCGCGAGAATGGCTTCGACTTCGGCCTTGCCCTTGGCGTCCTCGGTCAATGCGTGCCGGTACAGCGCGAGGCGCATCGCGCTTACCGCGTCACTGACGGCGGTGAGGTCGCGTACGCTGCCGAGTGTGTTGTCGTTGAAGTATTCGAAGCGTTCCTCGGCCTGGTTGAGTTGCCAGATGCCACCCAGTCCGACAAAGAGTAGCGCGAGTAATGCCAGGGAGAGTGTGAGAAGCAGGCGTTTGCTGATGGTCATGTGCGTTCGCGGCACATGCTACTTGGCGTGTGCCGTCCGTGGTGGCGACTTGGGATTTCGCAGCGGGCCCGGAGCCCGTCGCCACAGCGTTTACGGCAACGCCCATATCCCCTGAAGGTGGGGATACTGCAGCGCAGCATATTTCGTGCGATCTCCGCACAGAACGGGGTAGAACCGGGTAGACAGCTCAGGCCGGCCAGGCTCGCTGCGTGATGCGCGCCAGCGCGGCGGGATCCGCGTCGAGCGTGCCAAACACCCGTCCGTGCTGACGGCCGAGCCGGCTTGCGACGAACAGTTGCGCGGACTCGGCATTGCCGTGTGCGATCATCAGTGCCGCCTGTGCCGTCAGCACGAGACCTTGCGCAAAGCGGCGCGCACTGGCCTCGAGTTGCTCGGCCGGCCCGCGCAGCATCGCCTGCAACGACGCCAGTTCCGCGCGCACGGCGGCATCGCCGTTCGACAGCCGCGCCAGATCCTGCAGGATGCGCGCGCCATCCTCAGGATTGCGCTGGAGCGCGCGCAGCACATCCAGGCACATGATGTTGCCCGAACCTTCCCAGATCGAGTTAACCGGCATCTCGCGATAGATGCGTGCCAGCGGTCCGGTTTCGACATAACCATTGCCGCCCCAGACTTCCATGGCTTCGCCGGCAAATTCGAGTGCGCGCTTGCAGACCCAGAACTTGGCGGCCGGCGTGACGATGCGGCGCCAGGCGTTTTGCAGCG
>JAFAJB010000194.1 GCA_019236395.1 Cupriavidus sp. | reverse complement strand
GTTGCTGACGATCAGGCCAGTGCCGGCGTGCGTGCCGCGGCTGGCGGTTGAATCGCGGCCGATGCCGCTGCATTGCAGGTGGCACGTGCGATGGCTTCGGCAATCAGTCCGGCGTCCACCGCGCGCCAGCGTGCGCAAACATGCTGGTCCGGGCGGATCAGGTAGCAGGTGCCCGCGCGTGCGTCATAGCGGCGGGCCGCCACCCCTTCCGCATCGCGCAGCACCGTCGCGCCTGGCCACGCTTCGGCCGACGCGGAGATGGCCGCATCGGTCACGAACACCACACGCAGCGGAATGCCGCCCTGCTGCAGCCGCACCAGCGCATCGCGACATGCGGCATCGATACCGGCCGGTGCGCCAAAGATCAGCGCGACAAAGTCGTCGCCCAGATGCGGCAGCAGCCACGGCTTGCCCTCGGCGCCAGCCACGGGGGCATCGAGGCAAACGGCGCCGGGCACCATCTGGCCGGCGAACTGCTCGGCATCGGCGGTGTTCAGCGACGAGTCGCGCAGCACAGCGGGCACGGACAGCCGGCCGCTGTTGACGAGCTGGCGCGCGAACGCGTGGTCGCGTGCCAGCGTCAGCACGGCATCGCGGAAGATGCGGCTGACCGCGCTCTTCGGCGTGATGAAGTCTGTTGCGCGCGTCGAGTTGAGGATGTTCTCGTCGGCGGCGAACTCGCGCTCGCTCGCATAGGTATCGAGCAGGCTGTCTGGCGCCTTGCCCTGCAACACGTAGGCCAGCTTCCAGGCGAGGTTCTCGGCATCCTGCACACCGCTGTTCGCGCCACGTGCGCCAAACGGCGAGACGCAGTGCGCCGCATCGCCGGTGAACAGCACGCGGCCGTGGCGGAAGCTGTCCATGCGCACGCACGAGAACGTGTAGACGCTGACCCATTCGAGCTCGAACTTCGCATCGGGGCCCAGCAGCGCCTGCACGCGCGGGATCACGCGTTCGGGCGTCTTCTCGAGTGCCGGGTCGGCGTCCCAGCCAAGCTGGAAGTCGATGCGCCAGACGTTGTCCGGCTGGCGATGCAGCAGCACCGACTGGTTAGGATGGAACGGCGGATCGAACCAGAACCAGCGTTCGGCCGGGAACGGCGCTTCCATCTTCACATCGGCGATCAGGAAGCGGTCGCGGAACGTATGGCCATGACTCTCCTGGCCGAGCATCTTGCGCAGCGGGCTGCGCGAGCCATCGGCGGCCACCACGTAGCGCCCACAGAGCGTATAGCAGCCGTCCGGAGTTTCGATCGTCAGCGCCACGTGGTCCGCACGCTCCTCGATCGCCACAGCACGGCTCTTCCAGCGGATCTCGATGTTCGGCAGTGCCTGCGCGCATTCGAGCAGATAGCCTTCGACGTAGTACTGCTGCAGGTTGATGAAGGCTGGACGCTGGTGACCCGACTCGGGCAGCAAGTCGAACGAATAGACCTGGCTGTCACGCAGGAAGACCTTGCCGAGGTGCCAGCGCACACCCTTGTCGACCATGCGATCACCGCAGCCGATCCGGTCGAAGATGTCCAGCGTGCGCTTGGCAAAGCAGATGGCGCGTGATCCGGTGGACAGCGTGCAATCGTCATCCACCAGCACCACGGGCACGCCGTGGCGGGCCAGGTCGATGGCGGTAGCCAGGCCAATAGGCCCCGCCCCGACCACGATCACGGGATGCGGGCTCGTTTCGACATGCCCCGCCTGCTGCTCCGCGCAGGGTACGTAGTCGTACGTCTGGGTCTGGTAGTCGATCTCGACTTCGGAACTGCTCATGGTGTCTCCGTCCACGCACTTGCGGCGCTTGAAGCTTGCTTTATGTTTGCTCCTCTCTCCCGCCATGCGGGAGAGGGGTTGGGGGAGAGGGCGGTGAGGTTCTGCTTGCCACCTGCCTCAATTTGAGCTGCCGCGCCCTCTCCCCCGGCCCCTCTCCCATTTCATGGGAGAGGGGAGACCACAATTGGCTGTCGAACTTTCGCCTTACTCCTGCAGCGCGGCCCACATTTCCTGGTCACGCTGCGCCGTCCAGATGCGCGGATGCGTGATGCCTGCTGCCTCGTCAAACGCGCGCGACACGTCGAACGGCAGGCAGTGTTCGTAGATGAAGACCTCGCCGAACTTCGGGTCCATGGACTTGCGCGTGTGCGCCATCGCGGCCTTCAGGTCCATCTTGTCGGCCACGGCTTCCTTGCCTGCCTGGAACAGCGTGGACACAAAGTCCTTCGTGTAGGCCAGGCCCTTGGACACTTCTTCGCGCGTGGTCAACGCGGGGCCACGGCCCGGCACAAGCTTCTCGGGCTGCAGCGCGGCCAGCGCGTCCAGCGTGGCGGGCCATTGTTCGAGCTGGGCGTCGCCGCAGTAGCACGCCGCGTCGTATTCGACCAGATCGCCCGAGAACAGCACCTTCTGCTGCGGCAGCCAGACCACGGTGTCGCCCTTCGTGTGGCCCGCACCGAGATGGGCGATGCGCACTTCGAGCTTGCCCATGAACAGCGTCATCTCGCGCTCAAACACGAGCGTCGGCCACGTCAGGCCCGGCACGGTTTCCACGCCGGCGAACAGGCGCGGGAAGCGCTCGATCTCCGACTTCATGTCGGCTTCGCCGCGCTCGACGATCATTTCGTAGGTGCCACGGCTGGCGATGATCTGCTGCGCGCCTTCTGCGAAGTACGCCGACGCGCCGAGCACACGTACCGCGTGGTAGTGCGACAGCACCACGTACTTGATCGGCTTGTCGGTGACCGAGCGGATCTTTGCGATCAGGTCCTGCGCCATGGCCGGGGTGGCCGTGGTGTCGATGATCATCACGCCGTCGTCGCCAATGATCACGCCGGAATTGGGGTCGCCCTCTGCCGTATAGGCGTAGGCGTTTTCCGAAAGCTGGGTGAAGGTGATCTGCTTGGCCTCAAGGTCGGCCTGGGATGCAAAAGCTTTTGCCATGTCTGCCTCGTATTGGAATCGTGTTGGAATCGTGCGGGGGAAGCGGTAAGGGAATCTTAGGAATTCGGCTATTTTTAGTCAATGACAAATGTAGTTGCTATTTGCTAAATTACCCGCAAAGCCTTGTACGCTCGTGGCAGTCCCCGGGAAAACCCTCATCTGGGGCGAGTACCGGGGGCGACTCGCAAGGCGCATCGATTACCATTTGGGCTTTTGAGGCAAGGCACAGGCATGGCACGCACCCCCGGCGAGGCTTCCGGCAAGACGCAACGCGGCATCCAGAGCGTGGAGGTCAGCGGCCGTCTGTTGCAGGCGCTGGCCGAGGCACGGCGGCCGTTGCCACTTGCCGAACTTGCGGCCGCGGCCCAACTGGTGCCGGCGCAGGCCCACACCTATCTGGTCAGCCTGACGCGGCTCGGCCTGATCAAGCGGGAGCATGTCGACGGTTACTACGAGCCCGGCCCGCTTGCGCTGCGGCTTGGCATGTTGCGCCTGGACCATGAACCGGCCTACCGCGCCGCCGTGCAGCGCGTGCGCACGCTGGCAGCCGGCATCGGCTTCAATGTCGCCATCAGCCTGCCCACGCCGCAGGGACCGACCATCGTCCACTACGCAACGGCTGGCACCTCTTTGCACGTGAACCTGCACGTCGGCACCGTGATGTCGCTGGCGGCCACGGCCACGGGGCGCACCTATTGCGCATTCCAGCCCGAAGCGCACTGGCGGCCGATCTGGACGCGCCAGCAGACGCCAGCCACGGCATCCACCCTTCCCGCGTTCCTTGACACGCTGACGGCGGTTCGTGCGCGCGGCATGGAGCGCAGCATCGATTCACCAAGCCCGGCCGTCAGCAGCTTGGCCATGCCGCTGATCGACGATGACGGCGCGCTGCGGCTGGTGCTGACCGCCATCGGGCCTACCGGGGCGATCAATGTTGCGTGGGACGGCCCGGTGGCCGGCGCGCTACGTGCCGCGATCGACGATATCGCGCACACGATGAAGCAAGGCGACGCATGACTGACGAATCACTGGCGGACGCCGCCAAACCACAACGCGGCATCCAGTCGCTCGACAACACGGGGCAACTGCTCGGTGCGCTGGTCGACGCCGGGCGTCCGCTTTCGCTCGGAGAGCTTGCGCGCGCCGCCGGCATGGCGCCTGCCAAGGCGTTTCCGCATCTGGTCAGCCTGCAGAAGATCGGCCTGCTATCGCGCAACGCCGATGGGGATTTCCTGGCAGGCCAGTTAGGTCTGGAACTTGGGTTGATTGCACTGCAGCGGCTTTCGCCAACGCGCGAGGCAGAGCCCGAGGTGATCGCGCTGGCGCACGCCACCGGGCTTTCCGTGGCGATGGCCGTTCAGGGGCCGCTCGGGCCAACCGTGATCCGGCTCGAGGAATCGGCTCGCCCGCAGCATGTGAGCCTGCGCGTGGGTACCGTGCTGTCGATGGTCAATACGGCAATCGGCCGCATGGTCGCTGCGCATCTCCCTGACGATGTCCTGTCCGACGCACTCGCGCAGGATGCGATCCGCATGGCGGGCACGGCGTTCGACGGGACGATGCGGGCCGAGTATGCGGAACGCCTGCGCGGGATTCGCGCCGGCGGCATCGACCACGCCGTGAGCCGTCCCGTGCCCGGCATCGATACGCTTGCTGCACCGGTGTTCGATCACACCGGCGCGCTCGCGCTGGTCATCGCGGTGATGGGCAGCAGCGGCAGCTTCGACAGCAGCCTGGATAGCGATACGGCTCGCGTGGTGAAACAGGCGGCGCAACGCCTGTCCTGGCGATTCGGCGCGAGCGGATCAGCGGGCGTCTGACCCCGGCTGCGCGCAACGTTCCTAGTGCTTATGCCGGTGGTGAACGTCCGGATAGTGCGGATGCTTGTGCACCATGACGTCATGCTGATGCCAGTGCCGATGCGGCTCCTTGCCATCCCACGGGAAATCGTGCGTGTGCTGGTGATGCGTGTCGTGCCGGTGTGAGTGGCTGTGCGCGAGCGGCTCATGGGTGTGTTCGTGCTCGTGCCGCTCACGCAGATGCAGCCACACGCCAAACCCCATCAGCATCCCGGCAATCCAGAACACTGGCCCCGGCATCTCCGGCCACAGGATCAGCGATATCACCACGCCAAACAGCGGCGCAATCGAGAAATAGGCGCCCGTGCGCGCGGTGCCGAGCACGCGCAGAGCCACCACGAACAGGGCCAAGCTGACACCGTAGCCGGCGAATCCAATCAGCATTGCACTGGCGATTGTGGCGATGGCCGGAACAGACGGCGCCGCCGCACCGTACGCCAGCGCCAGGCCGGTGTTGCAAACCCCCGCTACAAGCCCCTTCAGACAGGCGATCAGCAGCGCATCGTTGCTGGACACCTTGCGGGTCAAGTTGTTGTCGACGGCCCAGCACAGGCACGCGCCGACGATCAGCACCGCACCCGCCGACATCCGCATGCTGCCCGGCTGCCATGACAGCAGCAGCCCGCCGAGGACGATCACGATCATGCCCAGCACGATCTGACGGTCAGTGTTCTCCTTGAACACCAGCCAGGCGATCAGCGCGGTGAACACGCCTTCCACATTGAGCAGCAGCGAGGCCGACGCCGCGCTTGTCGAGGCCAGACCGCTCATCAGCAGCGCCGGCCCGGCCACCCCGCCGGCGACGATGGCGGCCGCCAGCCAGGGCAGCTCCGCGCGCGGAATCCGGCCGTCGTCCTGTTCCGGTCCGGCGCGGAGCCAGGCGTTGCGTACCAGCAGCACCAGCCCAAGGCCAATGCCGCTGCCCAGGTAGAGCAGCCCCGCCAGCAGCAGCGGCGACACGGCGCCGATCAGCGCCTTGGCAAGCGGCGTGCTGGCGCCGAAAAGAAGCGCCGCCAGTAGCGCGGGAGAAGCCGTACGAATGGACATGGGGGGCAAATCCGGAATGCGTTTCAGTGAGATCGCTATTGTCGCGCCGCTTTCGCTCGCGCGTCACGGCGCAAATGCGCGGCCCGTCTGGCGTCCGTCAGCGCGTGAGTCCGTCGCCAGCACACAACATCCGTGTTTTCCCGGGGAATTGGCGCTTTGGCGGGAAAGCCGGATGAAGGCTTCGCCCCACTACGATCCATCGGACTGTCCACAAACGGACCCGGGCCCGCCGAACGCGCATCCCGCCCGCCGACAGCACTACTGCACTACTGCACCCACAACAAAGAGCCCGAGGAGAAGATCTTGAAGAGCAAGTTCACCGCGCTGGCATTGGCGGTCGGCGCCGCCTGCGCCGGCCAGGCCCACGCCCAAAACACCGTCACGCTGTATGGCCTGATCGATTCGACCCTGAGCACGATCAGCAACGCTGATGCCCAGGGCCACCGCCTGACCGGCTATCACCAACCCGCATGGTTCAGCGGCAACCGCTGGGGACTGACCGGCGCCGAGGATATTGGCGCCCACACCTCGATCATCTTCAAGCTCGAAAGCGAGTTCCAGAGCTTTGACGGGGCAATGGACACCCCGGGTGTGCTGTTCAACCGCGACGCCTGGGTCGGCGTCGACAACGACACGGTCGGCAAGATCACGTTCGGTCGCCAGAACGCCATCGCGCGCGACCCGATCTCGTCGGCCATCTACGGCGACCCCTATACCTCGGCCGTGCTGACCACCGAGGAAGGCGGCTATACCAACAACAACAACTTCAAGCAGCTCGTGTTTTACGCGGGCAGCGCCACCGGCACGCGCATGAACAATGGCGTGGTGTGGAAGAAGATCTGGGACAACGGCCTGGTCGCTGGCGCCGGCTACCAGTTCGGCGAAGTGCCCGGCAATCCGTCTACCGGCACCACCGAAAGCGTGACGCTGGGCTACAACGGCAGCAACTTCCACCTGTCCAGCTTCTACACCCAGGCCAAGATCGGCGATCAGTGGCACCGTTCGTACTCGGCCGGCGGCAACTACATCTGGGGCATCGTGCGTGCCAACGCCGGTTACTTCCACTACACGGCCGATCAGGGTGCGCTGGGCAAGCGCCGCGACGATGCCTACACGGTGTCGTTCAAGATCGCGCCCAAGGGTGCGTTCGACTACGCCATCGGCTACCAGATGATGAAGGCCGGCAATGCCGCGCT
>JAFAJB010000116.1 GCA_019236395.1 Cupriavidus sp. | reverse complement strand
TCCTGCATCCACATACCCCGAACTGGTTCGCCTCCGACAAGGAGCCGCAGCGCAGCGGCAACGCGCACCCGAACATCACGCCTTACGACAAATTCCGCACCGGCAGCGTCGACATCTTTCTCGCAGTGGGCAACAACGGCCAGTTTGCCAACCTGTGCAGCGTCATCGATGCCCCCGCGCTGGCTGCCCATCCGCACTTCGAGAGCAACAGCGCGCGCAGTGCTCACCGCGGCGAACTACGCGCCGAACTGGAACAGCGCTTTGCTGCCTGGGATGGCGAGCAACTGGCCGACACGCTGATCCGGGCCGGTGTGCCGTGCGCGCCGGTGCTCGGTCTG
This sequence comes from Cupriavidus sp., assembly GCA_019236395.1. Lineage (GTDB taxonomy): Bacteria > Pseudomonadota > Gammaproteobacteria > Burkholderiales > Burkholderiaceae > Cupriavidus. Next base: position 7,099 of record JAFAJB010000116.1, on the reverse strand, counting down.
GGCGCGGCGCTTGATCATCCGCACACCGCGCACAGGCAGATGCGTGTCGAACTGGAAGGGTATCGGGGCATTGCGTCGCCGATCAAGCTCAGCCGTACGCCCGCCACCTACCGCACCACGCCCCCAGCGCTGAATCAGCATGGGCGTGAGATATTCGGCGACGGGAACAGCGAGGATCAACGCGCCCGAGATACCTCGGCCGTGTAGCCATCGACAAGCAGCGGCGGCAGCCGCTGCCCACCCAGGTGAGTCGCGACCAAAAGCAAAGAGGCGCAGTGCTGCGCCTCTCTATCGGAACGATGCCCGATGCTCGCACCGATCGGCACCTGCTCGGGCACTACGCAGGCACTACGCGGCGGTCTTCCCGCCGTTCACGTGAAGGATCTGGCCCGTGATGTACGTCGACTGGTCAGACGCCAGGAAGAGGATCGCATCGGCAACTTCTTCCGGCGTGCCGACGCGTCCGGCCGGGATCGTCGCGGCGACAGACGCGAGCTGATCCGTGCCGCCGGCAATGCGCCCGAGCATGGCCGTTTCAATCGGGCCCGGCGCCACGGCGTTGACGCGGACATTCGATTTGATGGCGTCGAGCGCCGCGGACTTGGTCAAGCCCTCGACCGCGTGCTTGCTGGCCACATACATCGGATTTCGCGGGTTGCCGCGGCTGCCCATCGTCGATGAGAGATTGACGATTGCGCCGCGCTTTTGCGAGATCATCGCCAGCAGCTCGTGCTTCATGCAGAGGAATGTTCCAAGGACATTCGCATCGAAAGTCGTCGTGTACGACTCGACTGTCTGCTCGACGATCGATCCCGGTGTTCCTTCCGTTCCGGCACTGTTCACTGCGATATCCAGGCGACCAAAGCGCTCAATGGCATGCCGGACGAGGCGGATGACATCGTCCTCACGGCTGATGTCGGCCGCCAGGAAGTCCGCTTCCGCACCCATCTTCCGCAGTTCCGAGATGAGGGCTTCTCCGGCGGCAGCGTTTCGCCCGGAGCAGACCAGTCGCGCGCCTTTGGCCGCAAAGGCAAGTGCCGTCGCGCGGCCGATGCCGGCGGTCGCACCGGTAATCAGGACAACAGGATCAGACATGAGCGTTTCCTTGAATGTGTTGGGTGAGATTGGATGAGGTTGGATCAGAACGCGACAGCGTCCCGGCCCTTCAACTGAAGCATGTCGCGCGCCTCGTCCGGCGTGGCTACCTCCAGATTCAGCGATTTCAGAACACCGACCACGCGCTTGACCTGGTCGGCGTTACTGGCAGACAGCCGGCCCCGATCTTCCCAGAGCGAATCCTCCAGGCCGACGCGGACGTTGCCGCCCATGGCAGCCGCCATCGACGCAATCGGCATCTGGCTGCGGCCGGCACCAAGCACGGACCAGTAATAGTCCCGGCCGAACAGGCGCTCCGCGGTGCGGCGCATATGCATGACGTCCTCGGGGTGGGTGCCGATACCGCCGAGCAGGCCGAACACGGACTGGATGAAGAACGGCGGCTTGAGGATGCCCCGGTCGATGAAATGTGCGGCGGTGTAGAGATGGCTGGTGTCGTAGCACTCGACCTCAAAGCGCGTGCCGTTGTCGGCACAGGATTCGAGGATGTAGCGGATCTCCTTGAAGGTGTTGCGGAAGACACGGTCTTCCGAGCCCTCGAGGTAAGGACGCTCCCAGTCGTACTTGAACGTCGTGTGCCGGGCGAGCATCGGGTAGAGGCCGAAGTTCATCGACCCCATGTTCAACGACGCAACTTCCGGCTTGAGTTGCAGTGCCGGTTGCAGGCGTTCCTCAACAAGCATGTTGGGCGCGCCGCCGGTGGTGAGGTTGATCACGACGTCGGAACGCGCCGCGATCTTCGGAAGGAACTCGCGGAACAGGGCGGGGTCCTGTGACGGCTGGCCATTGTCAGGCTTGCGCGCATGGAGATGCACGATCGAGGCGCCGGCCTCCGCGGCGGCAACGGCCTCGTCTTCGATCTGCTTCGCCGTAATGGGGAGATAAGGCGACATCGTCGGGGTGTGAATCCCACCCGTCACCGCGCACGTGACGATAACCTTGCTCTGTGGCGCTGCCATGGTAGATGTCCTCCGTTCCTTGGGAATGCACTGTCTTGTGCGACGTCGCCATGCTACGAAACATTGCCGTCGTTCGTCGGGGCAGCGCCCGGAATGTCGCGAATTGGCAAGTAAATGTCCTCGCCAAGTAAGCATGGAAGCCGGGAAGGCCAGATACTGATCCACAGAGAGTTGGACACTGACCAGATCCACCAGACTGCAAGGAGACAAAGCAATGAAGATCAGGCAAATCACCCCCGCCATCGGGGCCGAGATTTCTGGCGTCAACCTCGGAGATGCCGCACGCGATCCGGCGCTCTTCGCCGAGATCCGCGCGGCGCTGCTCAAGCACCGGGTCCTGTTCTTTCGCAAGCAGGAAATCACGCGCGCCGATCACGTGGCCTTCGCGAGCTGCTTTGGCAAGCTGGAAGATCACCCGGTAGTCGGCAGCGTTCCCGATTACCCGGGTCTCGTGAAGGTCTACCGCAGCGACAACCCGCACAGCTTCGAGAACAGCTATCACTGTGATGGCCTGTGGCGCCCAAATCCGGCCATGGGGGCAGTGCTGCGCTGCCTCGAATGTCCGGAGATCGGCGGCGACACCATCTGGGTGAACATGGTCAAGGCGTACGAGGAGTTGCCCGATGACATCAAGGTGAAGATCGACGGGCTGCGCGCCAGGGCCAGCATCGAGCATAGTTTCGGCGCGGTCATGACGCCGGAAAACCGCGCAAAACTGGCCCGGGAGAACCCACCGGTGGAGCATCCGGTGGTACGCATCCATCCGGAGACCCGGGAGAAGATCCTGTTCGTCGGCGCCTCGTTCACAACGCACTTCACCAACTACAGCACACCAGAGAACGTGCGCTATGGCATCGACAAGTCGCCCGGCGCCTCCCTGCTGCTCAACTACCTGACCGCCCGCGCCACCATTCCCGAATACCAGGTGCGCTGGGCCTGGCAGGAGGGCGATGTCGCTGTCTGGGACAACCGCAGCACGCAACACTACGCGGTCAACGACTACTACCCGGCACCGCGCAAGATGGAGCGCGCAGGCATCGTCGGCGATATCCCGTACTGATTCGCCCCGCGGGGCGGCAGCTTCACTTGCTGCTCTCAAGGCGTGATGAGGCAAGGCTTCATGAAGGCGATCTGGTACGAAAAACAGGGGCGGGCGGACGAGGTACTGGAATTCGGCGACCTGCCCACGCCCCATCCGGCACCGGGTGAAGTGCGCGTGAGACTCCATGCGTCGGGGGTTAACCCGGCAGATGCGAACCGGCGAGCGGGTCGCATGCATGCAGGCATGGAGTTCCCGCGCATCATTCCGAACAGCGACGGAGCTGGCGTGATCGATGCGCTTGGAGACGGTGTCGACCGCAGGATGCTCGGCGCGCGAGTCTGGCTGCATTTCGGGCAGCGAGGGCGTCCTTTTGGTACCGCGGCGGAATACATCTGTGTTCCCCACGCGTTGACGTCACCGCTGCCGGATCACCTGGACTTTGCGCACGGTGCATGCCTGGGCATTCCGGCGATGACCGCCTATATCAGCCTGTTTCAGCGCGGAGCGATCAAAGGCAAGTACGTCCTCGTTACCGGCGGCGCGGGTGCCGTTGGGCACTACGCGGTGCAGCTTGCCAAGTGGGGCGGCGCCTATGTCATTGCCACCACCAGCTCTGCGCTCAAGGCGGACCACGCCGCGAGTGGCGGCGCCGATGCCGTGATCGACTACACATCTCCGGATGCCGCGCAGCGGATTCTCGACGCCACCCTGGGAAGAGGCGTCGATCACATCGTCGATGTCAATGCAGTCGACAATGCAAGGCTCTGTCTGCAGGTCGCCGCCAATCAGGCGCAGTGGGTATCGTATGCCAGTGGCGCTGGTCTTGAGCAGGCGCTTCCTTTGGTCACGCTCATTCGCAAGAATATCTGCCTGCAGGGACTATACCTGCCGGGGTTGCCCTACGAGACGCGCCGGATGGCCCAGGAGGGATTGTCGCGCTGGATGCAAGACGTCCCGGATGCGATTCACGCTGTCGACAGCGTCTTCGACTTGCGAGACACCGCGAAGGCTCACCTGGCTGTCGAAGCGGGCACCAAACTGGGCACCGTTGTTGTTCGGTGCGATACGGAATAGGCGTCGGACCGGTGGATGGCTACGGAACGTGGCCGCTGGCAGAGGAACCCGTTCAGCAATTCTGAGCCGGAGCTCGAAGGTTGTCTAAAGAAGTGCAGCGCATCTTCAGACAACCTCGCTGCCATCAGTCCGGCGTGAAGTTGATGGAACGCAGCAGCGCGCCCTGGCGCTCATAGGACTCGCGCATATCCTTCAGGAGCTCATCGGTGGTGGCCGGCGTGCCGGGCTCCATCCCCATGTCCTCAAACTTTGGCCGCAGCGCGGCCGATTGCGTGACTTTGAGCGTGGCGTCGCGCGTCTTGGCGATGATGGCTGGCGGTACGCCCGCTGCGGACCAGAGCCCCATCCAGCTCACGTCCTGGAGATCCGGATATCCCGACTCGGAAAAGGTGGGAACGTTGGGCAGTGCCGCCATCCGCTTCGGGGAAGCCACGGCATAAGCCCTGAGCTTGCCGGACTTGATGAACGGCAGCGAGGTCGCCGGGCCATCGAACATGAGAGGCACTTGTCCACCCATGACATCCTGCAGGGCGGCCGGCGAACCCTTATAACTCACGGTACCCGCATCGAGCCCGGCCACGCGATTGAACTGCACGCCCATCGTCTGCCCGCGCGTGCCGACGCCAAAGTTCGCGTAGTCGATCTTGCCCGGCTTCGACTTGACGTATGTGACCAGCTCTCCAAGATTCTTCGCGGGCAGGTTTGGATTCCCTACAAGAATGAGGCTGGAACGCGTGAGTTGGGCAATCGGGACGATGTCCTTGAACGGGTCGTACGACACCATGATGGCGTGAGGCACTTCCGAGGCGATCCCCTTCTGGATCAACAGGAACGTGTACCCGTCTCGCGGCGATGACAACATGCTCTGGACCGCGATGGTGCCACCCGCACCAGGCTTGTAATCGACGATAACCGGTTGGCCAAGTGGAGTCTGCAGTTCACGGGCAACGAGGCGTGCCACGATATCCGCAGTGCCACCCGGAGGCGCGCCTACGAGTATCCGCACAGGCTTGACCGGCCATTCCGCGGCCTGGGCCGTGGTTATGACGGGCATCAGTGAGCCAAAGGCGAGCGTAAGCGCCACGGCCTGGCGAGGTACCTGGGTGAAGCGTTTCATTGCGGTCTCCATTCACGCCGGAAATCGTGCGCTCGAATCGGTAGCGGATGTCACCCACGATGCCTGCGCGTACCATCTTGCGCGGTGCGGGCTCGTTGCAGCACGGGAAGGGTGCATCACGACCGAAGAGACGTTTCTCGATCCTGGACTTCCCGTATCGGATCATCCTGCCTGGCGATATTTTCCGCTTGGCATTGCGCGCCTGAATTTGGCCAATCGCGACAGCAATGGCGATCGCGGGCGCGGAAGGCACTGGATCACATTGGGGCGGCTTGGCGGCGTGGCGTTGCACCACGCCAGGCGTCACGGGTTAGTCCCGCTTGACTTTAGATGACTGCTATTTACCATAAGCTGTCATCTTCCGGTTCGTTCCCGATGTCGTTACTTGTCCGCGCCGCAGCGCTTACCAATTACAGCGAGGTTGCTCGTGCCGCCGGGCTGGATCCGGTGCGGATGATGTTTGACGCGGGAATTAGTCCGAGCGTGCTTCGCGAGCCGGATCTCATGATTCCGGTGGAGCGCTTCGGTCGTCTGCTCCAGGCCTCTGCAACCATGTCAGGCAACGAGAGTTTCGGGTTGAGCATGGCCGAGTCACGCCTGCTGTCCAATCTTGGGCCGGTAGGAATGCTGGTGCGTGACCAGGCGACACTGCGCGACTCCCTTGCCATGCTGATGCGCTACCAGCCGATGCTGAACGCTGCGCAATCGCTGGCGGTCGAGGAATGTGGTGGACGGGTCATCATTCGCGAGGCGCTGATCGCTGGCAACGCAAATCAGCCAACTCGCCAAAGGGTTGAACTGGCGCTGGGCGTGATGGTGCGGTTGATACGCCAGCTCATCAAGGCAGACTGGCAGCCGCAGCGCGTATGCTTCGAGCACCCGGCGCCGCGCGACCTCAGTACGCACCAACGGTTTTTTGGCCCGCGCGTCGAATTCGATTGCGACTTCAACGGCATCGTCTGCGCGAAGGCCGATCTCGATGCGCGCAACCCGTGGGCCGATCCGGCCATGGCGCGCTACGCGCAGCAACTGATAGACGAGTCCGCCGTCTTGCAGCAGGCGACCATGCTTGAGGACGTGCGTCGCACGATCCTCCTGCTGTTGCCCAGTGGGCGTTGCAGCGTCGAGCAGGTCGCCGATCACCTGGGTGTGGTGTGTCGCACGGTCCAGCGCCGGCTGGCGGACCAGGGACAGAGCTTCTCGTCGATCGTCAACGAAATCCGCGCCGAACTCGCGACGCGTCATGTCACAGAGAGCGATCGTCCATTGACCGAGGTGGCGACGCTGCTCGGCTTTTCCGCGCCAAGCGGATTCTCTCGCTGGTATCACGCGCAGTTCGGTTGCAGCCCCAAGGAGAGCCGGGCAGCAAGTGGCGCGGCGCAACGACAGGCAGCAACTCGCCCGGCCGCGCCAGCCCAGCGGGCGCGGCCGTGAGTCGTCATTGCAATGCGCGGACTGATGTGCGCACAGAGTAGCCCGCGCTAACGCCATCGGGATGCGAGGCGTCTGGGTGCCTAGCGCACGGTCTTGAAGGCCGCGCGCAGTTCCTCAGCGAACAGTTGCGGCTGTTCCCAAGCGGCGAAATGCCCGCCTTTGGACACCCGGTTGTAGTAGTAGAGCGACGGGTAGGCCTGCTTGCTCCAGGTTTCCGGCGCACGGTAGATCTCGTGCGGGAACACCGAAATCGCTACCGGCACCTTGATGTCGCGCGTCTTCTGGGTTTCGGCGCTGAAGTTGTTATTGTTGTTCTCCCAATAGAATCGCGACGATGATGCGCCGGTGTTCGTCAGC
>JAFAJB010000147.1 GCA_019236395.1 Cupriavidus sp. | reverse complement strand
TCATCGACCACCAACAAAGTCGGTGCAGCGTTCAACATGCGTATTCCCGTCTAAGTTCCCGTTTCGCCCTTGTTGTCACCGTCTTCTTGTAAGCGGCGCGTGGGCGTCGGGCCCACTCTAACAGAGCGGGTTGCGCGTCACAATCCGTCGGACAGGGGTGTAGGGACTGGTGAGCGCGCGTATTCTTGTTGCCCCCTGTGCGTTTGGCGCTAATTAAGTACCTAATGCGCACGCTTTGCAAGTCTTTGCGCGACAGCTTGGTAGAATCGCGGCGATGAAAAATATTGTCATATTGATTTCCGGGCGTGGCTCCAACATGGAAGCCATCGTCCGGGCCTGCGCCGCCGAGGGTTGGCCGGCGCGCGTGGCTGCGGTGCTGTCGAACCGGCCCGACGCTTCGGGCCTGCAGTTCGCGGCCAGCCACGGCATTGCCACCGGCGTGGTGGACCACAAGCAGTTCTCCGATCGTGAAAGTTTCGATGCGGCGATGCGCGATGCCATCGACGCTTATCAGCCCGACCTCGTTGTGCTGGCGGGCTTCATGCGCATCCTGACGCCTGGCTTCGTCGAGCATTACGCCGGGCGCATGCTCAATATTCATCCGTCGCTGCTGCCGAGCTTCCCCGGGTTGCACACGCACCGGCAGGCGTTGGAAGCAGGCGTCAAGCTGCACGGTGCAACGGTTCACTTCGTGACGCCCGAACTCGATCATGGCCCGATCGTGGTGCAGGCTGCACTTGATGTTCTGCCTGGCGATACGCCGGAGTCTCTGGCCGATCGTTTGCTCGATAGCGAACATGTCATTTACCCGCGCGCCGTGCGCTGGTTCGTCGAAGACCGTCTGCACGTGCAGGACGGTGTAGTACAAGTTCAACCGGCCGAACCGCAGTGGTTCATGGCCATTTCGCCCCAGGCGGAAGGAAATCGGCCATGAGTCGCAATCCCGCAACACCCCAGGAAAATCGCCAGCGCCCGCGTTCGGGCAAGGGCAAGCCCAGTCCGATCCGCAAGGCGGCCGGCAATCGTCCGCAAGGCGCCGACGGCGCCCAGCGCATGCCCGGCGGTCTGCAGGCGTTCCACCTGCAACACATCGATCGGCTGCTCGGCAAGGTGCTGCTTTTCGCGCGTCCGTCCGATGCGGTCGTGAGTTTCTACTTCCGGGAAAATAACAAACTTGGTCATCGTGATCGCGGGATCATCGCCGAAGCAATCTTCGCAGTGTTGCGCCGACGCGTCGAATTTGGCCAATTTGCGGAAAGCGGCACCGGCTCGGCCACGCGCCGCCTTGGCCTGCTGGGCCTGGCCGCCACGCTTGGACGCGATGTGCTGTCGCCGTTCCTCTACCCGGACGAAGCCGAGTGGCTGGACCGGCTGACCACGATCGAGCGCGCGAGCCTGGCCCCGCGCGTACGCGCCAACCTGCCCGAATGGCTCTACGACAATCTGCTGGCACGTCATGGCGAGGCGTTCACCGCTGCGCTCGGTGACGCCTGGCTGCGTCCCGCGCCGCTGGACCTGCGCGTGAACACCGCCAAGCTGTCGCGCGAAGAAGCGCTGGCCGAACTCGAGACCGCCGGCATCGCGGCCGAGCCGACGCCGATGGCCCCCGCAGGCATTCGTCTCAAGGGCAAGCCCGCACTGAACCAGCTTCCGCTGTTCATCAACGGCGGCGTGGAGGTTCAGGACGAAGGCAGCCAGTTGCTGTGCCATCTGCTGGCGCCGAAGCGTGGCGAGATGGTCGTCGACTTCTGCGCGGGCGCGGGCGGCAAGACGCTGGCGCTGGGCGTGGCGATGCGCTCGACCGGGCGGCTCTACGCATTCGACGTGTCCGAGAAGCGCCTGGCGAATCTGAAGCCGCGTCTGGCCCGGAGTGGCTTGTCGAATGTGCACCCGGTGCTGATCGACTCGGAGCGCGATGCCAAGGTCAAGCGCCTGGCAGGCAAGATCGATCGCGTGCTCGTGGACGCGCCATGCAGCGGGCTGGGCACGCTGCGCCGCAACCCGGACCTGAAGTGGCGTCAGACCCCCGAGTCGGTGCTGGAGCTGACCGCCAAGCAATCGGCGATCCTGGACGCCGCCGCGAAGCTGGTGAAGGGTGGTGGCCGTGTCGTGTACGCCACTTGCAGCGTACTTGAGGCTGAAAACGAAGCGATCATCCGCAATTTCCTGGCCGCTCACGACAACTTCCGCCTGGTGCCGGTGGCCGAGGTACTGGCCGAGCAGAAGATCACGGTGCCTGAATTGCCGGCAGAAGGCGGCATGTTGGCGCTGTATCCGCACATCCATCAGACCGACGGGTTCTTTGCCGCCGTGCTGGAACGCACGCGTTGATGGCAGAAAGCGCGCTGATGAACCCGGATACGTTCGCCCAACTGGCGCGTTCGCACTCGACGTTCGGCAAGATGCTCGACGACCTGATTCACGATGCAGGTGGTCCGGGCTTCTTCTGGCAGCTCGCGGTGCTGGCTGGATGCCTGCTGATTGCATGGCCGCTCGCGCGGCACGTGGTCAGGCGGCTTGAGGCGCGCCACGAGAGGTCGAGCTTCGCGCTGCGCCTGGCCGCGGTCAGCCTTGAACGCGCCATGTTCCCGCTGTTCGGCTGGTTGCTGGTGATGGTGGCCCGGTTTGCGCTGGCCCCGTTCATGTCGATCAGCGTGCTGCGGCTGGCGCTGGTGCCGCTATTTGGCATCACCTCGCTGTATGTGACGTTTTACATACTTCGACGCGTGATGTCCGGCCACGGCCAGTTGCACGGCATGGTCGTGCTGGTCGAGAAGGTGCTGACCACGCTGGTCTGGATCGGCATGGCGCTGTATGTGCTCGGCGTGCTGCCCGACGTGATCGCGTGGATGGAGAACGTGCGCTTCTCGATCGGTGGCAAGCAGCATATCAACCTTGCCGATTCGCTGATGGCGGTGGTCTGGATCCTGCTGACCGTGCTGGCGGCGATGTGGTTCGGCTCGTGGCTGGAAGAGCGCCTGATGCGCGCGACCACGCTCGATACGAACCTGAAGGTGGTGCTGACGCGTATCGCCAAGGCATTGCTGCTGCTGGTGTCGCTGCTGCTGAGCCTGTCGCTGGTGGGGATCGACCTGACCGTGCTGTCGGTGTTCGGCGGCGCGCTCGGCGTGGGTCTCGGTTTTGGTCTGCAGAAGATCGCCAGCAACTACATCTCGGGCTTCATCATCCTGCTCGACCGCTCAGTCAAGCTTGGCGACCAGATCACGGTGGACAAATACACCGGCATCGTGTCGCAGATCCGCACACGCTACACGGTCGTGCGCAACGGTGATGGCGAGACGCTTGTGCCGAATGAGCAACTTGTGGCGCAGTCGGTGCAGAACCATTCGTTCTCCGGAACCAACGTGCGCGTGGCCACGCGAGTGCAGGCCGATTACGCCGCAAATCCGGAAACGGTGATCCAGTTGCTGCAGGATTGTGTGCGCGGTTTGCCACGTGTGCTGACGGAGCCGGCACCTGCCGCCTTCCTGGTGGCCTTCGCCGACAGCGGCATCGAGTACGAAGCGGCCGTCTACATCGCCGATCCGCAGAATGGCAAGCTTGGTGTGCAGTCGGCGATGAACCGGGCGATCTGGCGCACATTCCACGAAAATGGCATCTCGATCCCGTACCCGCAGCGCGAAGTACGCATGCTGGGTGCCAACCCGAGCGCAGTGGCGGGCACGGCACTGGATTGAACGAATTGCCCGGGTGCGGCTCAAACTCGGGGAAAAAGCGGATGCCCGTCCAGCGCCGATCCGGTAGAATGCCGGGTTGAGCGCGGGTTTGCAGACAGCAACCCGCAGCCTCCCACTCCAGACAACCGCCAGATTGCAGCGGTTCGTGCCTCGGCCCGGCTCCCTGCCAAATCCGCAGGAATGCGCCAGCGCCAGAAAGCTATAGCAATCGCTGATTTTGCAGTCCTTTTTCTGCGCGTTAGGCGCGCCGCACCGTGGTGCCGCGCTGCAACCCTCGTTTTAAGACGGAGAACATAGTTTGTTCGACTCAATTCTTGACTGGGCCGCCCATGGCCTCGCCAACTGGTCCTGGTGGGAGATCGTGATCTTCACGCTCGTGATGACGCACATCACGATCGTCGGCGTGACCATCTTCCTGCACCGCTGCATGGCGCACCGGTCGCTGGACCTGCATCCGATCGCCCAGCATTTCTTCCGTTTCTGGCTGTGGATGACCACGGGCATGGTGACCAAGGAGTGGACCGCCATCCACCGCAAGCACCACGCCAAGTGCGAAACCGAAGACGATCCGCACAGCCCGCAGACGCGCGGTATCCGCAAGGTGCTGCTGGAAGGTGCCGAGCTTTACCGTGAAGAGGCCAAGAACAAGGAAACGATTTCCAAGTTCGGCCACGGCACGCCCGATGACTGGATCGAGCGCAATGTGTACTCGCGCTTCTCCTGGCAAGGCGTGGCCCTGATGCTGATCATCGACCTGGCGCTGTTCGGCCTGGTCGGCATGTCCGTGTGGGCCGTGCAGATGCTCTGGATTCCGATCCACGCCGCCGGCATCATCAATGGTCTGGGCCACTACTGGGGCTATCGCAACTACGACTGCGAAGACGCATCGACCAACGTGTCGCCGTGGGGCTTCATCATTGGTGGCGAAGAGCTGCACAACAACCACCACACGTACCCGACGTCGGCCAAGTTCTCGATCAAGTGGTATGAGATCGACGTGGGCTGGTGGTATATCCGCGCAATGCAGTCGGTGGGTCTGGCCAAGGTCAAGAAGATCCCGCCCAAGGCCCGTCTGGTCGACGCTCGCCCGGTGGATCACAACACGCTCGAAGCGATTATCGCCAACCGCTATGACGTGATGGCCCGCTACGCCAAGACGCTCAAGTCCGCTTACAGGGCCGAGTTGCGCAAGCACAAGGAAGGCAATACGCCCGAGTACTCGAGCTTCAAGCCGGCACGCAAGTGGTTCCATCGCGAGGAAACCAAGCTGGCCGCGCCGCAGCGCCAGCAACTGGCCACGATCGTCGAGCAGAACAACATGCTGAACACGTTCGTGGAAATGCGCCGCGAACTGGCCGTGATCTGGGGCCGCTCGAACATGACGCGCGAGCAACTGCTGGCCCAGCTTCAGGCCTGGTGCCTTCGCGCCGAGGCCAGTGGCATCCAGGCGCTGCAGGAGTTTTCGCTGCGCCTGCGCCGGTACGCCTGATACAATTCCGGCGCGCCCGTCATGGCTAAAAAGCCCCGCCCCAGGCGGGGCTTTTCTTTTAGCTAAACTCCCCCATGTCAAGGCCCAGACCGTGCGTCCAGAGCGCGGCAGCCAACGGGTGCACCGAGGAGTACTGCAGAGATGACCCCACAAACGATCAAGTCCGTCGAGTTCGAGAAGCCGAACCTGGCGGATGCCGAAGCTGCCGCCGGCGGTAGCTGTGTTGCGCATGCCTGGGCCAAGGTGCCCCCGGCGCTGACGCCGGATGAGCGCAATGCGCTCAAGGACCGTATCCGCAAGTTACTGAAAGAGCGCAATGCGGTGCTGGTGGCGCATTACTACGTCGACGCCGATCTGCAGGATCTTGCCGAGGAAACCGGCGGCTGCGTGTCCGATTCGCTCGAGATGGCCCGTTTCGGCCGCGATCACGCCGCCAGCACGCTCGTGGTGGCCGGTGTGCGCTTCATGGGCGAGACCGCCAAGATCCTGAGTCCCGAAAAGACGATCCTGATGCCGGACCTGGACGCCACGTGCTCGCTGGACCTGGGTTGCCCGGCCGACGATTTCACGGCGTTCTGCGATGCGCATCCCGACCGGACGGTCGTGGTCTACGCAAATACCAGCGCGGCTGTGAAGGCGCGTGCCGACTGGATGGTGACGTCCAGCATCGGACTGAAGATCGTCGAGCATCTGCACGCGCGCGGCGAAAAGATCCTGTGGGCACCGGACAAGCATCTGGGCAGCTACATCCAGAAGCAGACCGGCGCCGACATGCTGCTGTGGCAGGGCTCGTGCCTGGTGCATGACGAGTTCAAGGGTATCGAACTCGACCTGCTGCGCCGCGAGCACCCGAAGGCCAAGATCCTGGTCCACCCGGAATCGCCAGCCAACGTCGTGGCGCAGGCCGATGTGGTCGGTTCGACCAGCCAGCTGATTGCCGCCGCCCAGCAGCTCGATGCCAACGAGTTCATCGTGGCCACCGACAACGGCATCCTGCACAAGATGCGCATGGCCGCGCCGGGCAAGATGTTCATCGAGGCCCCGACGGCCGGCAACAGCGCCACCTGCAAGAGCTGCGCGCATTGCCCATGGATGGCCATGAACGCGCTGACCAACCTGGCCGAAGTCCTCGAGAGCGGCCGTAACGAAGTGCACGTGGATGCCGACATCGGCCGGCGTGCGGTCACCTGTATCAACCGCATGCTCGACTTCGCCGCACAGCAGAAGGCCAACGTGCGTCCCGCGGCCGACCTTGCCAAGGAAGCGGCATTGTTTAGCGGAGTGGGTCCGGCATGAGCGTGAATCCGGTATTCGATAGCTACGGCGCGGCCCTGCAGACGGCGCTGGCCGCCAACGTCCAGGCGGCGATTGCCGAGGATGTGGGCAGCGGCGACCTGACGGGTCTGCTTGTGCCGGCCGACAAGCCGGTCCATGCGCGCGTGATCGTGCGCGAGTCGGCGGTGCTGTGCGGCCAGCCGTGGTTCGAGGCCTGCATGAAGGCTGTCGACGAACGGCTGCGCGTGAAGTGGCACAAGGAAGAGGGCGCCCGGCTGGCCGCGGACGATGTGGTCTGCGAGATCACCGGGCCGGCGCGTGCGCTGCTGACCGCGGAACGGCCGTCACTGAACTTCCTGCAACTGCTCTCGGGCGTGGCCACGGTTACGTGCCGCTACGCCGATCTGATCGCCGATACGCGGGCGCGCGTGCTCGATACGCGCAAGACGCTGCCGGGCCTGCGCCTGGCGCAGAAGTACGCGGTGAGGATTGGCGGCGGGGAGAACCAGCGTCTGGCGCTCTATGACGGCATCCTGATCAAGGAAAACCACATTGCGGCAGCCGGCAGCATCACGGCCGCGATGGAGGCGGCACTGGCGCTGGGTACCAATGCATCGATCCAGATCGAGGTCGAGTCGATCGCCGAACTTGAAGAGGCGCTGGCCGCCGGTGCGAAGTCAGTGCTGATTGACAACTTCACGCTGGAGATGATGCGTGAGGCCGTGGCGATCAATCACGAGCGCGCGCTGCTGGAGGTGTCCGGCGGCGTCAACTACGAGACCATTCGCAAGTTCGCCGAGACCGGTGTCGATCGTATCTCGGTCGGCGCACTGACCAAGGACGTGCGCGCGACCGATTACTCGTTGCGAATCGTCGGCTGATCTGCGCGATCGATCAGGACTTCCGGTGGCGGGCCGCTCGGCCCGTCAACGGTTGCAGCACGCTCGGCAGCGCCTTCGGCAGCGTATCCGGATAATCGCGGCTGTAGTGAAGGCCGCGGCTTTCGTGGCGCGAGTAGGCGCTGTCAACGATCAGCGACGCCACTTCCACAAGGTTGCGCAACTCAAGCAGGTCACGCGTGACGCGGAAGTTCGCGTAGTACTCGGCGATTTCCTCGCGCAGCAGGCCGATGCGGTGCTGCGCGCGCTCGAGTCGCTTGTCGGTACGCACGATGCCGACGTAGTTCCACATCATGCGGCGCAGTTCGTCCCAATTGTGTGAGACAACCACTTCCTCGTCCGCATCCGATACGCGGCTCGCGTCCCACGTCGGCAGCGCGATATCGGGGGCGCCCGCCTTGCCCTGCGAGGCGATATCCGCGGCCGCGGCCTGGCCGATCACCATGCATTCGAGCAGCGAATTCGACGCCAGCCGGTTGGCGCCGTGCAGGCCTGTGCAGCCCGTTTCGCCAACCGCATAGAGATTGCCGATGTCGGTGCGGCCCGCCGTGTCGGTGACGACGCCGCCGCAGGTGTAGTGGGCCGCCGGTACCACGGGGATCGGCTCGCGTGAGATGTCGATGCCGAGCTCCAGGCAACGGGCATGAATCGTCGGGAAGTGTTCCTTCAGGAACGACTCGGGCTGGTGCGTGATGTCGAGGTACACGCAGTCCAGGCCGCGTTTCTTCATCTCGAAGTCGATGGCGCGCGCCACCACGTCGCGCGGCGCCAGTTCGGCGCGCGAGTCGTGTTCGGGCATGAAGCGCGTGCCGTCGGGCAGCTTCAGCAGGCCGCCTTCGCCGCGCACCGCCTCGGAGATCAGGAACGACTTCGCGTAGGGGTGGTACAGGCAGGTCGGATGGAACTGGATGAACTCCATGTTCGACACCCGGCAGCCCGCGCGCCAGGCCATGGCGATGCCGTCGCCGGTGGCTGTGTCGGGGTTCGTCGTGTAGAGATAGACCTTGCCCGCGCCGCCTGCGGCCAGCACCGTATGCGTGGCCGTGATCGTGCGCACTTCTTCCGTGGCCACGTCGAGCACGTACAGGCCGTAGCAGCGGTTGCCGGGCAGCCCCAGTTTCGATGACGTGATCAGGTCGACCGCGAACTGGTCCTCCAGGATCGTGATGTTCGGATGCTGGCGTGCCTGTTCGGTCAGCGTGGTCACCACGGCATGCCCTGTGGCATCGGCCGCGTGGATGATGCGGCGACGGCTGTGGCCGCCTTCACGCGTCAGGTGGAAGCCGAGTTCGGCCTGGTCGTCCCGCGTGAATGGCACACCGCGGTCGATCAGCCACTGAATTGCCTCGCGGCCATGCTCCACGATGAAGCGTGTCGCTTCCTCGTCGCACAGACCTGCACCAGCAACGAGCGTGTCCTGGGTGTGCTCGTCATGGCTGTCGCCGGAGTCGAGCACCGCAGCGATCCCGCCCTGTGCCCAGTCGCTGGCCCCCGTTGTCATGGCGCGTTTGCTAAGGATGACAACCCGGTGGGTATCGGCAAGCTGCAGCGCGACGGTAAGGCCGGCCAGCCCGCTGCCGACGATCGCGACATCGTAGTTCATGGTGCGGGGATCGCGCGAGGGCGAAAGAGCGTTGGGGAAAGCTGGCAAGTCTACACCTACCTGCATCAGACTGTGACACCTTTCCCTTGTGGCGCAAGGGTTGGCGCGGGTTGGGCAGGCATGAGGGGCGCACGCCCCAAAGCAAAAAGCCCCGCGAAGGGCGAGGCTTTTGGCTGAAGACCGTCGATCAATTACTTGATCTTGGTTTCCTTGTAAGGCACGTGCTTGCGGGCGATGGGATCGAACTTCGAGATCTCCATCTTTTCCGGCATGGTGCGCTTGTTCTTGGTGGTCGTGTAGAAATGACCGGTACCTGCGGTCGATTCCAGCTTGATCTTGTCGCGTCCGCCTTTGCTGGCCATGGTGTACTCCTATTTAGACTTCGCCGCGTGCGCGCAGGTCTGCGAGCACGGCGTCGATGCCTTTCTTGTCGATCAGGCGCAGACCGGCGTTCGAGACGCGCAGGCTCACCCAGCGGTTTTCAGATTCAACGAAGAAGCGGCGGTTCTGCAGGTTGGGCAGAAAACGGCGCTTGGTCTTGTTGTTTGCGTGGGAAACGTTGTTGCCGACCATCGGCGCTTTCCCGGTCACTTGACAGACGCGTGCCATGAAGCACTCCTAAATCTTATTCGTGGACAATGTTCGCAACAGATCAACAAAAGGCGCGCGGGCCCGGACTGCAGCGGATTGGTACTTCAGCGAAACGA
>JAFAJB010000235.1 GCA_019236395.1 Cupriavidus sp. | reverse complement strand
CTCCCCGTCCTTCGCAAGAAGGACTGCCCGCAGACCGCAATGGCTGCGGGCTTTTTCTTTTGTGGACCCGCTTTTCTCCCCTCTCCCACAAGTGGGAGAGGGGAGAAAAGCAGCATCTCAAACCCGGCTGCTCCAATACCCCGGCTTTGCATACGCCTGCTTCAAGTGCTCGATGAAGAAGCGGATCTTGGCCGGCACCGGTCGCTGCTGCGGGTACACCGCCAGGATGTCGTAGTCCGGCAGCGCATATTCGTCGAGCACCGTGATCAGTTCCCCGCTTTCGAGTTGCGGCAGAATTTCCCAGGTCGAACGCCAGCCCAGTCCCAGGCTCTCGCCAGTCCAGCGGTGTAGCAGTTCCCCGTCGTTGCAGTCGAGGTTGCCGTTGACGCGCACCGTCACGGTCTTGCCGTGCTGCTGGAAGTACCAGCCGCGCTGCTGCCCGCCCTGCAGGTTGAACGCGAGGCAGTTGTGTTTTTCCAGGTCTTCCAGCGTGTGTGGGACGCCGTGCTTCGCGAAATACGCGGGCGTGCCGCACACCACGCGCTTGTTGGTGGCCAGCTTGATCGCCACGAAGTTCGGATCGATTGCGCCGCCGATGCGGATGCCGACGTCGTAGCCCTCGCGAACAAGGTCCACCACGCGGTCGGTCAGGTTGAACGAGATCTGCACCTCGGGATTGGCTGCCAGGAACGCCGGTGCGTGTGGAGCGACGTGCTTGCGGCCAAACGCGGCCGGCGCCGAGACGATCAGGTGGCCGGTGGCCTTGTGCTTGCCTTCGGCAATCAGCATCTCGGCACGGTCAAGGTCGGCCAGCGCCTTCTTGCACTGCTCCATGAACGCCGCGCCCTGCTCGGTCACCACGATGCGGCGCGTGGAGCGATGCAGCAGCTTGACGCCGATGCGCGCCTCCAGCGCGTTGATGCGGCGGCCGATCATGACCGGCGTGACGTTCTGCGTCAGCGCGGCCGCGGCCATGCTGCCGTGTTCCACCACGGCGATGAATGCTTCGATCTGTTTGAGTTTGTCCATGCCAGCTAAGCCAAGTGTCTCCTGCTGGCACATTGTGAGGCATCAAAGCCATGCTGCGCATCCCCGCGCGGCTATGACGCCCATCCGGCGCGCTAACTGTCGCGCTTGCGGTTCACGGCCTCACTGATCTCAGCCGCTTCGCCGAGCACATGCGCCAGCCGGCGCAGCGGCGCGCTGCATTGCAGCTGGGCGAACAGCGCCAGCGCGCAGCCGGCCACCAGCACAGCGCCATAGACAGCCACCAGCGCAGGGCCGCGGCCGGGTGCCATGACGGCGAATCCATCGGCAAGGATCACGGCGGCGGGGCCGATTGCCAGGACCAGTGCCATGGTGCGGGCGCAACCCTCCCAGACGCGCGCCTGCAGTGCCACGCGCCGCTGACGGGCTCGCAACTGGAGCGCCGGAATCCGCCCCAGGCGCAGCAGTAACGCATTCTCGGCCTCGGCCTGGATGTCGAGCCTGTGCGACAGCCAGCGCAGCGGATGCCGCAGTGCATCACGACGTCCCAGCAGGCGTGCCAGCCAGGCAGCGATGTAGAAAACCCCGCTGGCGGCCGCCAACACGTGGAAGGCCTGTGGCAGCCAGGCCGGGGGTGCCTGGACCAGCACCCGGTGCCACCACACGAGTGCCCCGCCGGCGGCCAGCGTCGGCACCAGCGCCAGGACGAACCCGGCCCACAGACCCGTGGCCAGTCGGCTTTCAGAGGCTTTGCCGGCCGGCGCCGTCTGAAGGGCTTCAATCAGTTCGTAGGTAGTCGGCAGCCGCGAGTACATGGCAAGACAGGGGGCGATTCAAAACCTGTCATTTTGGCCCGATGATCGCCTCGCCGATAGGCCGGAATGGGGTAAATCGCGACAAACCCCACGCCTAGGGGGAGCCTGCCGCCACCGGCGAATACGTACTGCAGCGGTCACATCGAATGCGCCGATGCTGCAACATTCCTAACTCCAGGTATCGAATCAACTGATCTCGCTTCTGTTTATCCACAGGCCCGTGCGGGCATAGCATCGGATCCAGAACAAATCCCACCCATCTTTTTGATTCGTATTGGAGACAGACATGCCGAAGATGAGAGCAGTCGACGCGGCCATCGCCGTGCTGGAAAAGGAAGGCATCACCACCGCGTTCGGCGTGCCCGGCGCCGCCATCAACCCGTTCTACTCGGCAATGCGTAAGGCCGGGTCCATCCGCCACCTGCTGGCGCGTCACGTGGAAGGCGCCTCGCACATGGCCGAGGGTTACACCCGTGCCGAACCGGGCAACATCGGCGTCTGCATCGGCACGTCGGGCCCCGCTGGCACCGACATGATCACGGGCCTGTATTCGGCATGGGCCGATTCGATTCCCATCCTCTGCATTACCGGCCAGGCTCCGCGCGCACGCCTGTACAAGGAAGATTTCCAGGCCGTCGATATCGAATCGATCGCCAAGCCCGTGACCAAGTGGGCCGTGACCGTGCGTGAGCCGGCGCTGGTGCCGCAGGTGTTCCAGCAGGCGTTCCACCTGATGCGCTCGGGCCGTCCGGGTCCGGTGCTGATCGACCTGCCGTTCGACGTGCAGGTGGCCGAGATCGAATTCGATATCGAAACGTACCAGCCGCTGCAACCGTACAAGCCGGCCGCTTCGCGTGCGCAGATCGAGAAGGCCATCAGCATGCTGAACCAGGCCGAGCGTCCGCTGATCGTCTGCGGCGGTGGTGTGATCAACGCCAATGCTTCCGAGCTGCTGGTCGAGTTCGCCGAACTGGTCAACGTGCCCGTGGTGCCGACGCTGATGGGCTGGGG
>JAFAJB010000175.1 GCA_019236395.1 Cupriavidus sp. | reverse complement strand
TGCTGCAGGTTCGTGTTGGTCATGAACGAGATGACCGTGTTGAAGAGGGTCGACGGCGCCAGCATGCTCCGGCCCAGCGGGTTGAGCGGCGCAATCGGCTGCACGGAGAGCACGACGAAACCGTAAACGAACAGGACGGCATTGAAGACTAGCAATGCCACCGTGTATTGCTTCCAGTCCTGTTGGCCGCTGTCGAGGCGCGCTTCAAACCAGCGAAATCCGGGAAGCGGCCGGTATTTTCCATCCATGATCCATGCCATGTACCGGCTCAGGGGGATGGAGATGACGATGGCGATCGCCAGAATGAGTAAGGGCAGGGTCCACATAGGTCCCCCTCAATGAAGAGATGCAGATGGTGTCGAGAACCTAGAACCACTCTGGCCGGATAAGGGCCAGCACCAGGTACACGAAGACGAACAGGGACACGCCCGCGGCAAGCCAGGTCATGATTCTTCTCTCCAGCGCACGTGGATTGCTCAGATCTTCTCGCAGCCAAGCAGGAACAGGCCGCACAGGCCCATCGAGGCAAGGCCCAGCACGAACAGGAATGGAAGCCAGATCAGAAGGTCCATATGCGTGCTCCTCAAATCACCAGAGGTCATTGACTGCACGGGGCGTCGCTTTGGAATGCTGGCGCCTTCGCCTTCCATGACATCGATTGTTCCCCGGCACTGGTTTCAAGCTAGCCGTCAGACTGACGCTCGGCTTGATCCAGATCAGCGTGTCAAACTTCGCACGGTCGGCTGGATTTTCCAATCCAATGACGCAGCGACCTTGCTGCGGTCCACATTGGCCTCTTGCCCAAATCAAGTATCGAAAGACCGCTGGACATGTGTCGTAAAGAGGCGATGCCCAAACGTAAAAACGGTGTAAATGTCGGTCGGCCAAGATTGAGGCGGGAAAGCCGCCGATTTGGGGCAAGTTTGGTGGGCTGGGAGCCCGTGCCTCGCGGGACGAATATTGAACCGGCTCGTTAGCCCCGCACATGAGGGGTACGCTTGTGAAGTGCTATTTGGCGCCCCCTGCGTGTTCCGCCGCACATTTGTTCCGTACGCGCAAAATGCTGCTCCGAAAGATCAACTATGCTGGCGTGGTGGGCCCGACGGCACACCAAGATAGATCCGAGCCAGATGGAAGAAGGGGAGGCATCCATGAACAGGTGGAGTCTTGCAGTCGGCTCGCTCATCTTGGGCGGAGCCACCCTCAACGCATCTGCACAAAGCAACGTTGAAGCGCCTGCGGCGACAGAGGCCCCCGCATCAACTGCTGCCCCGCCCGCATCACCACACACTTTCACGGCCAACGTGGCGCTGGTGTCTGACTACCGCTATCGCGGTCTCACGCAGACCAACCGCCGCCCAGCCATCCAGGGCGGCTTCGACTACTCGCATGAGAGCGGCTTCTACGTCGGCAACTGGAACTCGACCATCAGTTGGATCTCGGATGCCGACAAGAGCGTGTCGGCGCCGGTTGAGATGGATTTCTACGGCGGCTTCAAGAACACGTTCAAGGCAAGCGGCCTGGAGTTCAACTACGACGTCGGCGTGCTGGAGTACTTCTATCCGGGCGGCTACACCCAGCCTCGGCCGTACACCACTGAGCTGTATGCAGGTATCGGCTATGGCCCGGTGTTCCTGAAGTACTCGCAGGCTCTGACCAACCTGTTTGGTATCGCCAACAGCCAGTACAGCAGCTACATCGACCTCGCCGTCAACTATCCGCTGAACGTGTGGGGCCTCACGCTGAATGCGCATCTCGGTTACCAGAGCGTCCAGCACAACAGCGTGGCTTCCTATCTGGACTGGAAGCTCGGCCTGACCAAGGACCTGGGCCGCGGCTTCGCGGTGGCGGTGGCCTATATCGGCACCAATGCGAAGGAGTTGTTTTACACGAACAGCTACAACCACAACGTGGGCAACAATACGGCGTGGATATCGCTTTCCAAGACTTTCTGATTGGCTGAATGACGCAGGCGCAGCTTCACCCTGCGAACGTCCACACGACGACCGACGCTACCAGGCAATAGCAGCCGAACAGGTACCACCGCCCCTGCTCCAGCCAGCGCGACAGCCAGCGCAGCGCAAGCAAGCCGGCGATAAAGCTGAACACCATGCCTAGCAGGCTGGGTGCCAGCATGTGCAGCATGCCGTCAGTCGCGCCCGCATGCGCCTTGAAGAAGCGATAGCCCTCCTTGGCGATGACGGCGGGTGTCAGCACCACGGCGAGCGCGAAGCTGAATTCTTCCGCGCGGCGGCGCTGCACACCCAGCAGCATGCCGCTTGAGATCGTTGCGCCCGAACGCGACAGCCCGCGGAACGGCAGGCACAGCCCCTGTACAGCCCCAACCCAGAACGCACGCCGGCCAGTCAGGTCTTCGGCAGCCGTGTTGGCCCGTCTGGACGACACGATGATGAGCACGCCGGCCACGGCCAGGCTGACTGCCATCAGCTTGGTATTGCCAAAGAGGTGTTCCACCTCGAAGCTGTCGGCGCCGCCCATTACGGCATGTTTGATGACATACAGCAGGGCCAGCCCGACGACTCCCGTTGCTGCCGTGGCCACCGCCAGCAGGATACCGTTGTTCCACAGTGCCTTCGTCGACGAGAAATACGTCTGCCGCCACGAGCGCCAGAAATAGGCGATGACCGCGAACATGGTGCCCGTGTGCAACATGACCAGCATCAACGTCATGTCGGGTGAGGTCGGGTCGAGGCCCAGCCATTTCTCGGCCAGGATGACGTGGGCCGAACTGGAAACCGGCAGCAACTCGGCAAGGCCCTGCACACAGGCGAGGATGATGATGTGAAGTGTGGTCATGCGATGTTTTGTAAGTGCATTAAGCTGCATTAAGCGTCATGTGGCGGTTCGCTTGTTGTGCAGGCTGGCGTTGTTAGACCGAGACGGTATCAGATCATCGAGGCAGGCCTGTGCACAAGAGGCCTTGGTATGGAGAGAGCCAAACGATGGCAAAGCGCGCTCGGCAGATTGCCACCTACCATAGGTACATCGGAGGCAACGGCAGGTTCGGGAGGTCCAATGTGGCCTTTGTTGATACAGGGATGCAGCGGGCCTGCGACACATCCGTTTGCCATCCAGGACGGCACAAACGCTCTTCCCTGAGCTCATGCTCAGAGCGATGACCTGGCGCAGGAACTTCTCGCAAGCTGTGATCGAGGCTAGCCATGAGATTTCGCTATGCCATAACACCCCTGTCGCTGGTCATCGTAACCCCTGGAGGTAGCGAGAACGCAAAACGAATCTGACCTGGACGATGGGTCAAAGTCTTGACAGACGTAATCGGGTCATGCCGCTGGGCCCCCTCCCAGGTTCGTCGGAGGGGGACATACCCTTTACATCGCTGCAGCGAAGATTGCGATGACTTGCGCCAACGTGGCCTTGCGCGGATTCGTCAGCATGCACGCGTCCTTTTGTGCATTGTGCGCCATCACCTCATGGTCTTCCGCCTTGACGCCCAGCCCCGCCAGGCCAGCAGGAATGCCAATCGATGCGGCGAGGGACCGGATCGCAGAGATCGCGGCTTTGGCGGCGTCACTGGTGCTCAGGCTCGCAATGTTTTCACCGAGCAGTTCGGCGATTTTCGCGAAGCGTTCAGGCGCGGCAATGAGGTTGAATTCCGATACGTGCGGCAGCAGGATCGCGTTGCACACACCATGCGGCAGGTTGTAGAAGCCACCAAGTTGATGCGCCATCGCGTGCACGTAGCCAAGTGACGCGTTGTTGAAGGCCATGCCGGCAAGGTATTGGGCGTAGCACATTGCTGCACGTGCTTCCATCGAGTCGCCATTCGCGACAGCTTTGGGTAGCCATTCGCTGATCAGGGCAATTGCCTTTTCCGCGCATGCATCGGTAATCGGCGTGGCCGCGGTGGAAACGTACGCCTCGACGGCGTGCGTCAGCGCATCCATGCCGGTCGCGGCAGTCAATGCGGGCGGCATTGCAACCATCAGTCGAGGATCGTCGATCGCGATCAGCGGTGTGCAGCGCCAGTCGACGATGGCCATTTTCACGTGATTACTCGAATTGGTGATGATGCAAAAGCGCGTCATCTCCGCTGCGGTGCCGGCTGTCGTATTGATTGAAATCAGTGGCGTCATTGGCACCGTCGACTTGTCGAGACCTTCGTAGTCGCGAATATGTCCGCCTCCGGAGGCAACGAGGCCGATTCCTTTCGCGCAGTCGTGCGAGGAGCCGCCGCCCAGCGAGACAATGAAGTCGCATCCTTCCTGCTCGAACAGCTTTACGCCGTCGTGAACGTTGACGTCGGTTGGATTGGGTTCTGCCCCCGGAAATATTGTGGCCTGAAGTCCTGCCTCGCGGATGTAACCAGCGATGGTTTCGGAGAGCCCCATTTTGTGCAGGCCAGCATCCGTGACGATGAGGGCCTTTTTCGCGCCAAGGGACTTGGCACGAGTGCCGGTCTCACGCGCACAGCCTGGACCAAAGAGAGTCACACAGGGGATGAAGAAGCTGTCGATGCGATCAGCGGCGTTCAGGTGGGTCATGGCGTCTCCAATATTGTAGTGAACGAGGTGTCTTGCACCCGTTTGCCTTGACGCACGAACTGTACCCGTGTCCTGTAAGGCGACTTATGTGACGCGATCGACCGGATACGACTCGCAAGGTGTTGCAATTCGGATCGATGTGTTCAATCTTGGAGCGGCGTGGGTGCCTCCGAATGATTCAGAAGAAGGTTACGTCCTACCTTGCGTAGAACCTCATCCAACAAGGTTTGTGGTGCGGGTCCTCATGTAAGCGGAAAACATCGCGGGATTTGCGGCCTGGAGTGCCTTGCGGCGTTCCATCAGTTCATGATGGCTGCCACTTCGCTCCAGATTCAACAAAGTAAGGATCAGTCGCATCGTACGCTCGGGCGATGCCTGTGTGGATAGCGGCACCGTCGCGAAGAAGCTGGCCAGTGTCGGGTTTTCAATCAGCGCCCAGGCCGGAAACCATGCCAGGTCATCAATACCACCAACGCCGTCGAAGCCAGCATCAAAAGCCTGGCGCAGTGCGATCAAGCTGGTATCTGCCAGACGTCGCATCAAAACGTCGAGCCGCGTCGGGGAAAGCCAAGCAAGTTGGGCCAGCATCGGCCAGATCGCATCCAGCCCGTGCTGGTGATATTGCGCTTCAGTCATCCATCCAAGCGTCAGCGGAATACTCCACCAGGACTCAACGCGTCGGACGGCATCCTGCGCAGCCTCCCAGGCTTGCGCATTGATCCAGAGCTGAGCCGCCAGGATGGTCGCATCGGCCCGCCCCATGGGCAACGGTTCGGCCGCCTCCGCGAACTCTCTCCATAGCAGCGTGAGCCATGCATTGCTCTCGGTATCCCCGAACACGAGTCGTGCGGTCGGACAAATGTCGTGGCACATTTCCCGATAGGTGTGGCGCAGGGCATCAGGGTCCGCCAAGCGTGCCGCGAATGGTCTCTCGAGCGCGCCGACCAATACGCTCAGTGCTGGCACGAGGTTATCGTCCGGATTCTTGCTGAGCAGTAACAGCAGCGCATTGCGCGCGCCAGAAGCATCGCGTTGCAGCAGCGCGTGGATGACGTCACTACGCAGCATCGCCTCACGGCCGTGCTCGAAACTCTCGCGTTGCATCGCCTTCACGATCGGTCCGGGCGGCTGCGGAGAAAGTCAGGCGACTTCATGGTGGCGGCTATATCCGTTTCTCCCAAGTTTCGATTCCATCAGAAACCAGACCTGGAAGTCTTGTTTGCCGTCAATCGTCCTTTATCCATTTCTGCGCCTCGATTTGCGATGAGGCTCGACTCCAGTAGCTGGCTGGAGCAGAAATAGCCCTTCTGCATGTAGGTAAATAGTCTTCTTGCTTGACTGTCGTCAAGGTCGGCGACGAGGGCATAGCCTTATCTTTAAAAAAGTTGACGAATTTACTCGTGTATTTGTCCCTCAAGAAAGGAGAAGCTTCGTGGCTGCCAGTTTCACCAAGTCCACGGCGCGCAACATCTTTTACGGTGGCTCGCTGTTTTTCGTGCTCGTGTTTCTGGCGATGACGTTCCAGACCGAGCAGACCATTTCCAAATACGACAACTCGGAGAACCTCACGCCTGCGGTGGTTCGAGGCAAGAAGCTGTGGGAGGTCAATAACTGCGGCGGGTGTCACACGCTGCTGGGTGAAGGGGCCTACTTTGCGCCCGAGCTGGGCAACGTTTATACGCGCCGTGGCGCTGAGTTCATCAAGATCTGGATGAAGTCCCGCCCCACCAATGAAGAGTGGCTCAAGATGCGCGCTGCGAGCCCTGATGTTTCCCATCGCCGCCAGATGCCCAATTTCAACCTGAATGACCAGCAGGTTGACGACATGGTGGAGTTCCTCAAGTACACCAACGGCATCAATAGCGGCAATTGGCCTCCAACCAAGGAAGGCTGATACCCGCACTCTGCGGCTGACACATCGCAAACGTATATCCGGAGATTTTCATGAGTTCTGTTGTGCTTCCGACAGATGCGCCGCTACCCCCGGCAGCAGCCCATCTGCCTCCCAAGCCAGCCAGCCTGCGATATGCCTCGCAGGCCGTGGCCAAGCTGTATTTCACCGCCGCCATCGCGCTCTTCGTGGGGCAGATCGTTTTCGGCCTCATCATCGGCACGCAGTACGTGATCGGGGATTTCCTCTTCCCCTACATCCCGTTCAACGTCGCCCGCATGACGCACACCAACCTGCTGATCGTGTGGCTGCTGTTCGGCTTCATGGGGGCTGGTTACTACCTGATCCCTGAAGAATGCGAGCATGAGCTACACAGCCCCTGGCTGGCGCGGCTCATGTTCTGGGTCTTCCTGGTTGCCGGTGCGGCCACCATTCTGGGCTATCTGCTGGTGCCTTATGCGCAGTTGGCGCACCTGACGGGCAACGACTTCCTGGAAACGATGGGCCGGGGCTACATCGAACAGCCACTGCCTACCAAGGTCGGTATCGTCATCGTGGCGTTGGCCTTCCTCTACAACCTGTCCATGACGATGCTCAAGGGTCGCAAGACGACCATCAGCCTCGTGATGATGATCGGGCTGTGGGGCCTGGCGATCTTCTTCCTGTTCTCGTTCTACAACCCGGTGAGCCTGGCACGTGAGAAGTTCTACTGGTGGTGGGTCGTCCACCTCTGGGTGGAAGGCGTGTGGGAACTCATCATGGGCGCGATGCTGGCCTTCGTGCTGGTGAAAGTGACCGGCGTGGACCGCGAGGTGATCGAGAAGTGGCTGTACGTGATCGTGGCCATGACGTTGATCTCCGGCTTGGTCGGCACGGGCCACCACTATTTCTGGACGGGTCAACCTCCGTTCTGGCGCGTGTGGGGTTCCATCTTCTCCGCACTGGAGCCGATCCCCTTCTTCATGATGACGATGTTTGCCTTCAACGTCGTGAACAAGCGCCGCCGTGAACACACCAATCGTGCCGCCGTCACGTGGGCGCTGGGCTGCTCGGTCATGGCCTTCCTGGGCGCTGGCGTCTGGGGCTTCCTGCACACGCTGTCGGTGGTGAACTACTACACGCACGGCACGCAGATCACCGCCAGCCACGGGCACATGGCCTTCTTCGGCGCGTATGTCATGGTGGTGCTGACGATGATCTCCTACACGATGCCGATCATGCGCGGGCGTGAGGCTAACAGCCAGCGCGCGCAGACCGTGGAAATCTGGGGCTTCTGGCTCATGACCATCGGGATGGTGCTGATCACGCTGTTCCTGACAGCCGCAGGCATCCTGCAGGTCTGGCTGCAACGCTACAGTCCCGATCCGCTGCCCTTTATGGTCGTGGTCGACCGGATCTCGTTCTTCTTCTGGATGCGGCTGGCTTCCGGGGTGATGTTCTTCATCGGGCTGCTGACCTATGTGTCGAGCTTCTTCGTAGACAACTCTGGGGCTGGACGGTTGCAGTCTCGCTGACAGGATGACCTGATTCCCCGAGAGCAGGTGAACGGAGCCTGCGCAAGCTCGCTCCGTCCACCAATGCATTCCAATGCAATTCTTTCCCTGATTTTCCTCTTCAAGGATTCTCTTCACCTTGCACCGTTACCCGCGTTGGGTGAAGAGAGTCTTTGGGATTCCCCTGTTATCAGCCTGCGCCGACACGCTCGCCTGATCCGTCAAGCCATGAGTCCTGCCGAGCGTTTTGTACCTTCTGATACCAACCCATCCGCATCCATCGTCGCGCTGGATCCGTCTCCCATGATGGCATCCGCAATTCCGGAAGCTGCCCCGCATGACCGCTACCTGCCAGGTGATGTGGCCATGTGGTTCTTCATCGTCGCGGAGCTGCTGGTATTTGCCTGCTTTTTCATGGCATATGGCTGGCACCGGGTGCATGAGCCATCCGTGTTCACGCACGGGCAGGCGCAGTTGCACATCGGGCTGGGCGCATTCAATACCGTGGTGCTGATCCTTGGCGGGCTGTGCGCCGCCGCGGCAGCACAGCAGGCGCGCGTGGCAATTGCCGTGGTCGGCAACAGCACCCAGGCGACAGCGCACGCACTGCGTCTGGCGCGACGTGGCCTGCTGGCGGCATTTGCTTTCGGGATGGTGTTCGTGGTGTGCAAGCTCACGGACTTTGGCCTGCTTTTCAAGGCAGGATACAACCTGGACAGCGACGACTTCTGGATGTTCTATTTCTCGCTGACGTTCTTCCACTTCATGCATGTGCTGCTGGGCATGGTGATCCTGCTGTACGTCTACTGGCCACTGCGCAAGGCCGCCGGCCAGGACGGCGCAGGGTGTACACCTGATCAGGCCCACGCGGTCGAATCTGGTGCGGCCTACTGGCACATGGTGGACATGGTGTGGCTGGTGCTGTTTGCGCTGGTGTACATCGCCCGCTAGGCGCCGCTTTTGACTTCTGGATTTGCATGATGGATACCCTGCTTCAGTCCCGCTCCTTCCAGGCGCTGCTCAAGGTAACAGCGTTGCTGCTGTTGCTGACGCTGGCGATGGCGTGGGTGACAGAACACCCGGCAGTCGCCGGCCGCTGGCTGGGTGTGCTGGCCCTGGGGCTGGCGTGGGCAAAGTGCGTGCTGGTTGCCGACCACTTCATGGAATTGCGCCATGCGCCCGTGCTGCCCCGGCTGGTGGTGCTAGGCTGGGCCACGCTGGTGTGCGGTGGGCTGGTAATGAGCCTGTTTGCATGATGTCTCAGGAAGAGCGAAGTGGGAAATGGCCCTTATGCCCAACGCGCACGATGCGCAGCGGCCGTAGAGCCAACCGCCAACCGGCTGCGGGAAGCAGCAACGTGAACAACGATCAGCAAGGCAAGGCATGAAAACCGAATACGTCTCCACCGCTGGCGCAGGCACGCAAGCCTGCATCGACAGAGAAACTCCGTACTATCAGCCACAAGGGCAGGAGCGCGAGCTGTTCACGCAAGCCTGGCAGCAACGCCTGCCCGTGCTCATCAAAGGCCCCACCGGCTGCGGCAAAACGCGCTTTGTGGCCCACATGGCTGCCCGGCTCGGTGTGCCGCTCTTTACCGTGAGCTGCCACGATGACCTGACCGCCGCCGATCTTATTGGCCGCCACCTCATCACCGCAGGCAGTACCGTGTGGGTGGATGGACCGCTTACGCAGGCCGTGCGCGCAGGCGGCATTTGCTATCTGGATGAGGTCGTCGAGGCCCGCAAGGACACGACTGTCGTGCTGCATCCGCTGACTGATGATCGCCGCATCCTGCCGATCGAGCGTACGGGTGAGGTGTTGCAGGCGCCGCCAGGTTTCATGCTTGTCGTCTCGTACAACCCAGGCTACCAGCATGTGCTCAAAACCCTGAAGCCCAGCACGCGCCAGCGCTTTGTAGCAATGGCGTTCGATTTCCCACGTCCCGAAGTGGAAGTCCCCGTGGTGGTGGCCGAAAGCGGCGTGGCTTCGGCGATGGCGGAGCGTCTAGTGGGGCTGGCCAGCAGCATCCGTCGGTTGGCGGGCGTGGATCTGGACGAAGCCGTCAGCACCCGCCTGCTTGTCTACGCTGCCAAGCTCATCGTTGCTGGCATGGATCCGCGCCTGGCCTGCCGTTCTGCAGTGGTGGAGCCGCTGTCGGACGAACCCGAGACGATCGCCGCGCTGATGGCGGTGGTGGACACGCAGTTCCCGGCTTGAGCCCCGCACGATATCGCAAGAAAGAAGGCACCTCATGGAAGACACCGTAGGCGGCTGGTGGGACGTACTGATCCGCAAGGCGGCGTATCGCGGGTATCCGCACGCTGCCGTGCAGTTGGCGGACATCGACAAGCTCGCGCCTGTGTTTTTCCGCGCGATGGGGGGCGCGGCGGGCCTCGGGCTGCGTAGCACCGTAGGAACGGAGCACGCAGGGCGGCGCAGCCTTCTGGAACGGATTGCAGGTACCAACACCACGGTGGAACTGGCTTGGAGCGACACGAAATCACTCTACCTCCCGGAGAAGATCGACATCTTCCCGGACAAGGAGCGCAACAAGCAGCTCTATTTCTGGCTGCTGGCGCTGAGCGCGGAATACGTCAAGCTGCTTGCTGAAGCGGAATTTGCCCAGGCCGACTGGCTGGAGCGCAACCGAGTCGCCACCGTCCGCTGCCTGCGGGCCATGCCGGGGCTGGGGCAGATATACGCCCTGCTTGTGCGTGCATACATTCCGCTGCGCGGTACGTTATGGGATTTGTCCGAGCAGGACCAGCAGATAGAAACACACATCCGGAAGACGCTGCAGAACCCCGAAAACCCTGCCGCTACGGAGATGGCGGACGTGGTGGAAACGGCAGCGCAGGCCGGGCCACACAGCAAGACGCGCAAGAAAATCCTCGGCATTACTCCCGTCCACCTCTGGATGCACCCCGCACCGCCTGCGCAGGCAGGGCAGACCGCATCTGACGATGGTGGTGGGCGTGATGACGAAAACCACCAGCACCAATCCGAAGACACCCGCAAGCGTCGCCGCTATCGCGCGCAGAAGGCCACGCCTAACGAGCAGCGCAACGGCCCGCTGATTGTCTTTCGCGCGGAATCCATCTTCACGTGGGACAACTACCTGAAGGTCAATCGCTGCGACGATGACGACGGCAACAACGATACCCGTCCAGCGGAGGACATGGACAGCCTAAGCGTGGCGCGTGACACCAGGAAGCGGTCGTCGCGGTTGCGCTTCGATCTGGACCTGCCCGGTGCGGAGGCCGATGGCACGCCCATCGGCCCCGGCATTCTGCTGCCAGAGTGGGATTATCGCCAGCACGCACTCCAACCGGATTACTGCCGGATCAAGCCCATGTTGCCGCACGATGCGCAACCCTGCGAGGTTCCGCAACACTTGCGCCAGGCCACGCGCCGCTTGCGGCGACAATTCCAGGCGCTGATGCCCCAACGCAACCGGCGTTTTGGACAGGTGGATGGGCAGGATCTGGACCTGGATCGCGTGGTGCGCTTCTTTACGGATGTACAAGCCGGGCAGGCAGAATCGAATGGCGGCCTGTACGTCGATCTGCCCCGCAGCCAGCGCAGTCTGGCGTGCCTGTTGCTGGCGGATGTGTCGCTCTCCACTGAGGCATGGGTGGGGCATGGGGCGCAGGCCAGCAGCGTTATCCACGTCATTCGCGACAGTCTGATGTTGTTCGCCGAGGCACTGCAGGCATCGGGCGATAGTTTTGGTCTGTACGGCTTTTCATCGCTGCGGCGCAAGGAAGTGCGTTACCTGTTGCTCAAGGATTTCAATGAGCCGTATGACGCCACTACACGGGGCCGCATCGCGGCGCTGCGTCCAGGCTTCTACACCCGCATGGGGGCGGCTATCCGCCATTCGACCCGTATCCTCAAGGAACAGCCTGCGCACAAGCGCCTGCTGCTACTGGTGACGGACGGCAAGCCCAACGATCTGGATCAGTACGAAGGCCGCTACGGTGTGGAAGACACCCGACAGGCCGTGATTGAGGCGCGCCAGGCAGGGCTGGTGCCATTCTGCGTCACCATTGACCGCGAGGCGGGTGACTACCTGCCACACCTCTTTGGCAGCCATAACTACGTGCTCGTCCATGACGCCACGCGCCTGCCGCATGTGCTGACCAGACTCTATGCGGCGCTTTCGCAGAACGGGTGAGGCGGCGGGTTTTGGAAGAGGCGGCGCGAAAGCTTTCACCGCGAGTGCCGACATCGCGGCCATGGCAAATTCGTCCTACGTGGACGTATATCGCAGCGAATTCATCACACGGAACTGGGAGACGATCGGTCACGAAGGCTTGCAAGCTCGTCCGAAACCGGGCGGGTTGCGGTTGGTAAGTTTCGCCGCTCTGGCATCTCCAAGCCACCGTGCCTAATATCGAAGTGGCTGTCATCGTCGCATGACTCTGCCTCCCGGGCAGAATGTCTACGTCCACCCGCCTTTATATGAAATTGCTGTTTCTCGTCCGGCACGCCAAATCGAGCCGCGACGCCCCGGGCTTGCCGGACCGGGATCGTCCCTTGAACGAGCGCGGCTTGCGCCAGGCGCCTGAAATGGGCAAGCGTCTTGCAGGCCGCAACGTCAAGCCCGACGTGATCCTGTCCAGCCCGGCGCTGCGTGCACTGACGACCGCGCAACTCGTCGCCAGCGAGATCGGTTACGCGACGCAGGACATCACCGTTGACGAAAGGTTGTACGCCGGCAGCGCTGAAAGCCTGCTATCGGTGGTTCGTGCGCTCGACAAGAAGCTGGGCTGTGCCATGGTGTTTGGCCACAATCCCGAGATAAGCGCGTTCGCAAGCGGGTTGTCGGACGGCAATCTGGATATGACGACTTGCGCAATCGTTGAATTCCGCTACGACACGAAGTCGTGGGGCGATGTGGGGGCAATTGCTCCAGCCAAGGTGACATTGGACACCCCAAAGTCATAGAGCGAGCCGGACCGATCCACGGCGCTCGATTGCTGCGCTAGCGTGGAGTGCCAGTGGGGTGAAGTCGGCTAGCGTGCCACCCGATGGGGGTTCTGTCGTGAAAACTGGCTCTGACGAAAAGGAAGTTGTACTGCCGGCCGGCAATCTGGGGCTACACGGCATCATTGCACTTCCGCCAGGCGCAAGTGCCTTTGTATTGTTCGCGCACGGCAGCGGCAGTTCCCGACACAGCCCGCGGAACAAACTCGTGGCCGCCGCGCTCAATCGGAGCGGCA
>JAFAJB010000148.1 GCA_019236395.1 Cupriavidus sp. | reverse complement strand
CAGCCGTCGTACGGCAAGGGCCGCGCAGTCGGCGAAGCGATCATCTCGACGATGTTCGCCGATGGCGACGATGGCCGCATTCCGGTGGTGGCAGTTTCCGGCACCAACGGCAAGACCACCACGGTGCGCCTGATCACCCATATCCTGGCGTCCAATGGCCTGCGCATGGGCATGACCGGCACCGATGGCGTGTACATCCAGGGCGAGCGCATCGATACGGGTGACTGCAGCGGTCCGCGCAGCGCGCGCAACGTGCTGCTGCATCCGGACGTCGACGCGGCCGTGTTCGAAACCGCGCGTGGCGGGCTGCTGCGCGAGGGCCTGGCATTCGACCGTTGCGACGTGGCCGTGGTGACCAACGTCGGCGAAGGCGACCACCTTGGCCTGTCGTATATCAGCACCGTGGAAGACCTGGCCGTGCTGAAGAGCGTGATCGTGCAGAACGTGGCGCCGCACGGCATGGCCGTGCTCAATGCCGCCGATCAGATGGTCGCGCGCATGGCCGATGCCTGCCCCGGCGCTGTCACGCTTTTCGCGCACGACGCGGGCCTGCCGGCGATGGCGCTGCATCGTGCCCAAGGCAAGCGCGTGGTGTTCGTCGACGGCGACCATATCGTGGCGACCGAAGGCGAGAACGAGGTGCGCATCGCGCTGGCCGATATTCCGCTCACGCGCAACGGTTCGATCGGATTCCAGGTGGAGAACGCCATGTCATCGGTTGCCGCCGCCTGGGCGCTCGGCATCGACTGGGCCGTAATCCGCCGCGCGCTGGGCACGTTCGTCAACGATGCCGCGACGGCCCCGGGCCGCTTCAACGTGTTCGACTACAAGGGCGCCACGCTGATCGCCGACTACGGCCACAACCCCGACGCGATCCAGGCACTGTGCAACGCCGTGCAGTCCATGCCATCGAAGCGCCGCGTGGTGGTGATCAGCGGCGCGGGCGACCGCCGCGACGAAGACATCCGCCGGCAGACGCAAATCCTCGGCGGCGTGTTCGACGAGGTGGTGCTGTACCAGGACCAGTGCCAACGCGGCCGTGAGGATGGCGAGGTACTGGCGCTGCTGCGCGAAGGCCTGCAAGGCGCCCAACGCGCGAGCCACGTCGAGGAGATCCGCGGCGAATTCCTGGCCATCGACACGGCACTAAGCCACCTGCAGCCCGGCGACCTGTGCCTGATCCTGATCGACCAGGTGGAAGAAGCGCTGGAGCACATTGCCCGCCGCATCGCAGAGCAGTAAGAAGGCCTCGCTCGCCCTCGCCCTCTCCCGCCCCCGGGAGGGGGTCGATGGCGAGCGCAAACCCCTCCATCCCCCCTCGCCCGCAACGGGTCAGTGACGCGTCGGCAATGACAGCCGGCGCTCGAGCACATGCTGCAGCGCTGAAAGCGCCGTGCTCAGAATCCAGTAGATGGCCGCCGCGGCCAGATACAGCGGCAGCGGCTGGAATGTCGCCGCAATGACTTCCTGCGATGTGCGCAGCAGCTCGGTCACGGTAATCACCGATACTAGCGACGTGTCCTTGATCAGGCTGATCAGGCTGTTAGACAGGCTAGGCACCGCCAGCCGCAGCGCCTGCGGCCCGACTACATTGCACAGCGTCTGCACCGGCGTCATGCCCAGGCTATAGGCCGCCAGCCACTGCCCGCGCGGCACCCCCAGAATCGCCCCGCGCATGCTCTCCGAAAGATACGCACCCACGTTGAGACTCAGCGTCAGCACGCCGGCCGGCGTGGGATCCAGCGCGATGCCGATCCCCGGCAAGCCGTAATAGACCACGAAGATCTGCACCAGCAGCGGCGTGCCCCGCATGATGCTGACATAGACACGCGCCGGCATTTTGAGAATCGGCTGATGGCTTATGCCCATCAGCGCGACCACAATTCCAATGACCAGGCCAAACGCCATCGACAGCACGGCGAACTTCAGCGTGAGCAGCGTGCCTTGCAGTAGCAATGGCAGTGAATCGGTGACGAGCTGTAGTGCGGGCATGGTGAGGCTGTAGTGATGGCTGGAGTGATGACCGGAACGAGGGCCGTGATCAGTCGGATTGCAAAACGCCGCGATCATACGTGATCGCGTGCGCCGGCTGGCTGATCAATGTCCAGTTCGAATCTGATATTTGAGCGGAGGTAGTCATGGAATCGCAAGAGAACGTGCTCTGGAAGGGAATGATGCCCGAGTACCTCGAAATGATCTGGGGACCCCGGGAAACCTGGAACAGACAGCCCGAAAAATCGAGTGAGCCGTTGCCACGTGTGCGCGCGATCGAGGTGGTGGAAATGGCTCGCAAGATGGGCATCCCGAAAAAGAAACTGATTCACGCGTTGGGATTCGCGCGCGGGGACATCGTGCGCAAGGCAAAGAGCGGTGCATACCTGAATGAGCGACAGAGCGAGCTGTTTCACGGACTCAGGGAGATCGTGGCGATCATCGAGCGGTACTACGGGAAGCGCAACGACGACCCGGCTTTCAATGCCGCCCGCTGGATGGGGGCCTATCTCGGCCGGAGAATCGCTGCACTTGGTGACAAACACGCCTCCGATTACATGAGGACACTGGAAGGCCAGGAGCATGTTCGCAACTGCGTTCTGGCGCCATTCTCCGGCGTATATCTATGAGAGTGGCGTGGCGAATCTCAGAGGAGGCCGAATGCTACGCTGCCGACGATGCCAGTGGAAAAGGCGCGTCCACCACGGGCGGGCGCTGGAACCGCCAAGGCTCATCCGTGGTGTACTGCTCCGCGAATATCGGGGTTGCTTGCCTGGAAACACTGGTCAGACTCGACGCGGCCAGATTGGTGGATAACCGGTACCTGACGCGCTATGACATTCCTGAGTCGATCTGGAGACAGGCGCTTCAATTTTCGGCGTCTTCAGCGCCAGTCGGGTGGGATGCCACACCGCCCGGCAAGACAAGCCACGACCTCGGCGAGCGGTGGATTGCCGAGAGCCGCTCGGCAATCCTGCTCGTCCCCTCGGTGATCGTTCCCGAGGAATACAACGTTCTGATCAATCCCAATCACGCGGATATGGGGCGGATCGAGATAACAAAATTGCGCAAATGGATCTACGACTTCCGCCTTGTCAGGCGACGGCTCACTTGAGCGGCTTGGTCACGTCCGCCCCGAACCACTTGTCCGACAGTTTCGCCAGCGTGCCGTCGCGGCGCAGGTCATCCAGCGCACGGTCGATCGCCTGCGCGAACTTCGGGTTGTCCTTGCGAAACGGAATGGCAACCTGGCTGTTGGCCCCTGGCAACTCTGCGCCCGGGCGCAGCGGCAGGTTAGCGGTCTTGATCAGGTAGTTGATCATCAGGCGATCATTGAGCGCGGCGTCGATGCGCTGTGCTGCAAGGTCACGCAGGTACTCGGGCGCACCCGGATAGGTCTTGACGTCGATGCCCGGGACGGACTTCGCCAGCTCGTTGAAATTGCTGCCCAGGCTGACGCCGAGCTTGTGGCCCTTCAGTTCATCCAGCGACTTGAACTGGCGGCGGTCGTCCTTGCGCTGAATAAGCTGCGCGGCCGAGTACACGTAAGGCGTGGAGAAATCGAGCGCCTGCTGGCGTTGGGGGGTCACCGAGACCTGATTGACGATGACATCGAACTTGCCTGCCTGCAGACCGGCGATGATTGCGCTCCATTCGGTGGTGACGAACTCCGGCTTGACGCCGAGCTTGCCGGCGACCGCACGCGCCACGTCCACATCGAAACCTTCGAGCTCGTTCTTCGCGCCACGGTAGCCGAACGGCGGGTAGGTGCCCTCGATGCCGATCTTGAGGACGCCCGCCTGCTTCACGGTATCGAGCAGATCAGCAGCATGCGCTGCCGTGGCGGCAATGCCTGTGGCGCCAGCCAGCAATGCGGTGGCCAGCAGGGATTTGAGCCAGCCAGTACGAATCGATCGCATATGTTCTCCAGTGGGATGCGGTTTGACCGGCCAGCCCTTCTTGGGGGATGCCGGTGGCCCTATGAGCCTGCGAAGGGCTCAACGGTACCGCAACCACTATCGAACGCAAAATAACGATTCAATATAGCTATATAACCAACGAGGCACTGATGGTCGCCGCGCCAAAAAAATGAGGGGAGGGCTCGATGCTCATACGCTGGTGTACAGCGCCTTGTTTTTCTGGGTGCATCTACCCCCTCCCCTCCCCCCTACTCGTCGATCGGGTAGGGAGAGACCCCCGCATAAACTGAAATGCAAATCGGGAACTGAACTGCCTTACTGGAATGCCTTGTCGTTCGGCTCCGCAAACAGCTGCTTCATGTCCGGCGACAGCGGATAGTTCATGTTGATGCCGCGCGGCGGGATCGGCGACTGGAACCACTTCGCGTAAAGCTTCTCGGCGCGGCCGCTCTTCATCGTGTCGGCCACTACGCCATCCACGAGCTTCTTGAACGACGGATCATCCTTGCGGAACATGCAGGCGTAGTTTTCGGTCTGCAGCGGCTTGCCGGCCACTACCCAGTCGCCCGAGTTCTTGGCCTTGGTGCGCTCGCCGTAGAGCAGCGGCTCGTCCATGACGAACGCAACGGCACGGCCCGACTCCAGGATCAGGAACGCCTGGCCGTGGTCCTTGGCGCTGGTCAGGTTCATGTTCATGCCTTCGCCGTTCATCTTGACCAGCAGGCGCTCGCCCGTGGTGCCGGCTGTGGTCACCACGTTCCGGTCCTTGAGCTGCGGGAAGTCCGTCACGCCCGAGTCCTTCCTCGTCAGCATGCGGATGCCGTAAATGAACAGGCTGTTCGAGAACGCCACTTGCTTCTGGCGCTCGAGGTTGTTCGTGGTGCTGCCGCATTCGATATCGATCGTGCCGTTCTGCATCAGCGGAATGCGGTTCTGCGACGTGATCGGGACCATCTTGACCTGCAGGTTCGGCATGTTCAGCGTCGACTTGACCTTGTCGACGATCGACAGCAGGTAGTCATGCGAATAGCCCATGACTTCCTTGCCGTCCGAGTAGGAGAACGGAATCGACGATTCCCGGTAGCCGAGCGAGATGACACCGGTGTCCTTGATCTTCTTGAGCGTATCGCCATCGGCGGCATGCGCGCCGGCAGCGGCGCAGACCAGCGCGGCGGCAGCCAGCAGGCGGTTGATGGTGGTCGGACGGACAGACAGTGACTTCATGGTTCGGCTCCTTGATGGGGCTTGGTTTATTGGCACGGCTAGTGTCACAACGAACTTTCGTACTACGACTTCCAGCACAACCCGTGTGCGTCAGCCTGAAAGACTCAAGCGGACGCTGCACTGAAATCTCCGGCATCGATGGCCGGCTTGCGGCCAGCCAGCCTGTCGGCCAGCAGCTCCGCGCTGCCCATGGCCAACGTAAAGCCGAGCGCACCATGGCCGAGGTTCAACCACAGGCCGCGCACGCGCGATTCGCCGATCATCGGCAGGCCCGTCGGCGTGGCCGGGCGCAATCCCGCCCATGGCTGCAGCGCGTCAAGACCGGCGCCGTTTGCCACGTTGCCAAACACCGCGCGTGTCTGCGTCACCAGCGTCTGCGCGCGCTCGCGGTCGATCACGGCGCCGCCGCGCACGATGTCCGCCATCCCCGCCACGCGCAGCGTATCGCCGATGCGCGCATAGACGATCTTGTTGGCGAAGTCCGTCACGCTGATGCGCGGCGCCAGCACGCCCGGCGCTATCGGCACCGTAATGCTGTAGCCCTTGAGCGGCCACAGCATCGGCCGCACACCGATTGGCTTGAGCAACGGCACACTGCCAATCCCGCCTGACACGATCACCGCATCGGCACGAATCTCCCCCGCATCGGTGCGCAGGCCGGTGACCCGGTCCCCGGTGTGCACCAGTTCGGTAACACGCGTACCAAAGCGCAGCGTGACACCTGGCCTGCCTTGCAACAGATGGGCCAGCGACACGCAGAAGCGGTGGCAATCTCCAACCTCCTCACTCGGCGTGTAGATCGCCCCGGCGATGTCCTGCCGGATGCCAGCCAACGCCGGCTCCAGCGCGACGGTTGCAGCGCGGTCGAGTGCCTGCTGTTCGCAACCAAGGCTCGCCTGGTAATCGAGCAGACGACAGGCCGACTCGTAAGCCGCCACATCGCGATGCACGATCAGCTTGCCGCGCCGCGCGAAGTCGAAACCGCCGCCCTCCTCCCGAGCATCCTGCCGGCTGACGAACGCCTGCATCAAATCTCGCGAGTAGAAGGCCAGGCGCAGCAGCTTGCGCGTGGTGGCCTCGCTCGTCGATGCATTGCACGCCGCGACAAAGGCCAGCAGCCAGCGCCATTGCGACAGGTCCATCGACGGCCGGAAGCGCATGGGCGAGTCGCGGTCCAGCAGCCAGCCCGGCACCTTCGACAGCACGCCCGGCCCGGCCAGCGGCGCCACGTAGCTGTAGCTGAGCTGCCCGCCATTGGCGAAGCTGGTTTCCTCTCCCGGCCCATCGTGGCGCTCGACCACCGTCACTTCATGACCCTCGTTGGCCAACCGCCAGGCGGTAGTCATTCCCACCACGCCCGCACCCACGATCGCTACGCGCATCGACTTGCCTTGCATCCCGTTCAAACAATGGGCCAGAGCGTAGAGCACCCGGCGCCGCTTGCCCAATGCCAATACGTGCCAGAATATGTCCTCAAGCTATGGGTGCCCGCCACTCGGGTCTACCCGTAGTGCAAAGCACCATTTCCCGCACCACGTCGAATTTTCCATCGCCCCGGAACGACCCAGAACGATGCGCCTGCGCCAGATCGAAGTTTTCCGCGCCGTGATGCTGACCGGTACCGTCAGCGAGGCCGCGCGCCTGCTCCATGTCTCCCAGCCCGTGGTCACCCGCGTGCTGCAGCATGCGGAGTCTTCGCTCGGGTTCCGTCTGTTCGATCGCCAGCGCGGCCGGCTGCAGCCGACGCCAGAGGCAGTGGCGCTCTACGGCGATGTCGAAAGGCTATATGGAGAAATCGAGCGCGTGCGGCGCGTCTCCGAGAGCCTGCGACACAAGGGAGCGGGACGCCTGCGCGTGGCCGCCACGCCGAGCCTGGCCAATCCGCTGCTGGTGCCCGCGGTACGCCGGTTCTGCGCGCGGCATCCCGAAACGCAGGTCCAGGTGCTGACGCACCATACCAGCGAGATCGTCGGCGCGCTGCTGGCCAACCAGATCGATGTGGGATTCGCGTTCGAGCCGCCGCGGCATGAAGCGATCACCAGCGAGCCCGTGGCCGCGGGACGCATGCTGCTGGCCGTGCCGCGCGCCCAGCCGCTGCCGTCCGGGGGCAAGCGCGGGATCGTGGCGATCCGCAAGCTGATGGATCGCCCGTTCATCGGCTACGACGACGACAGCTCGCTGGGGCTGCTGGTGCGGCAAACGCTGGCGCGCCATGCGCTGGAGCCGCATTCAACGCTGGAGGTGCAAACCTATTCGCTGGCGCTGGCACTGGTCGATGCGGGCCTCGGCGTGACGCTGCTCGACGAGTACACCGCCCTGAGTGCCAACGCGGCCAACGTGACGCTACACGATGTGCAACCTGAGTTGCCGTTCGAGATCCAGATGCTGCGCGCCACCCATCGCGGCGCATCGAGTCTGGTCGACGACATGCAGGCGCAGTTCGCCGCAGCTGCCACGGCTTTGGCCGCCACGCTGGACGACCGCCTGGAAGCACCCGTCGTGCTATTCGATCCGGCCACCCGCTAACAAACAGGAATAGGCATTGACCAGACAATTGACAGCGCCGCACGCTGTGCACCATCATCAACACGCACCGATCGGCGCGTAAAACTCCTATGTTCGTCCTTACCCTGATCCTTCTCGTACTGGCGAGCGCGTTCTTCTCGATCTCCGAGATCGCGCTGACCGCCGCCCGGCGCACAAAGCTCCAGGTCCTGTCCGAGCGCGGCGACCGGCGCGCGACCAAGGTATTGCTGCTCAAGGAGGAGCCTGGCAACTTCTTTACCGTGGTGCAGATCGGCGTCAACAGCGTGGCAATCCTCGCCGGTATCCTTGGCGAGAAGCATGTGTCCGACCTCGTCTATGGATTCCTGCTTTCGTACATGGACGCCGCCCTGGCGCAGCGCGTGGCCAATATCGGCTCATTCCTGATCGTTACGCTTCTGTTCATCCAGTTCGCGGACCTGATCCCCAAGCGCATCGCCATGACCTTCCCCGAGACATGCGCGGTGCACGTGATCGGCCCGATGCTCACGCTGCTCAGGGTCTTCAAGCCGGTGGTGTGGATATTCAATGCCGCGGCCGATGCCGCGCTCAAGCTGTTCGGCATTCCCACCAAGCCGGTCGATCAGATCACTACCGAAGACATCGCCGCGATGGTCGATGCGGGTGCGGAAGCGGGCGTGCTGCACAAGCACGAGCTGCATCTGATCGAGAACGTGTTCGAACTCGAGACCAAGCCGATCACGGCCATCATGACGCCGCGTGACGACGTGGTGTTCCTGACGCTCGACGAGAGCGCCGAAAGCGTGCGCCGCAAGCTCGTCAAGCAGCCGCACGCGCAGTACCCGGTGTGCGGCAAGAGCATCGACAATGTGCTCGGCTATATCGACTCGAAAGATATCCTGCAACTGCTGCTGGCCGATGAAAGCGCTGC
Source organism: Cupriavidus sp. (assembly GCA_019236395.1). GTDB lineage: Bacteria > Pseudomonadota > Gammaproteobacteria > Burkholderiales > Burkholderiaceae > Cupriavidus. Next base: position 2,936 of record JAFAJB010000148.1, on the reverse strand, counting down.
AGCGCTGGACAGCATCGGCAAACACTATGACAAGAACGTGCTGGTGGTTCCGGACACGCTGACGCTGTCCGAATCGCTGACCCGCTTCCGCGAGATGCACGAGAACTTCGCCGTGGTGATGAACGAGTACGGCCTGGTGGTCGGCATCGTCACACTGGACGACATCGTCGGTGCGCTGATGGGCGACATCCTGTACTCGAACGAAGACGAACAGATCGTGCGGCGCGACGATTCGTCATGGCTGGTCGATGGCCTGACGCCGCTGGTCGACCTGAAAAAGGCGCTCGAACTCGATACGCTGCCCGGCGAGGACTATGTCGACACCGCTGCCGGCCTGGTCATCTACTCGCTCAAACGGATCCCGAAGAAGTCGGAGTCGATCATGGTGGCGGGCTTCCGCTTCGAGGTGGTCGACATCGACCATCACAAGATCGACCAGTTGCTGGTGTCGAGGCTGCCTGCCGCGACGCAGGCTCAGGACGCTGCCAGCAGCAATACGCCCGGCGGCATGGGCTGAGCCGCCAGCGTTTCCCGCACGATGCCGAGCAGTCGCTGCGCGCTGGCCGATTGCGAGCGTAGCGGCCGCGTGATCACGCACAGCTCGCGCGACAGGTCCGGCGCGCGCAATTCCCGGAACAGCAGATCGGGATACTCGTTGCGCTGATAGGCAAGTGCAGGCAGCACGGAGTAGTAGCCGCCGCGCGCCAGCATCGCGAACAGGTAGGCGGTGCTTTCCACCTCATCGTGTACGCCACCGAGCACGGGCCAGTGCGCGGCGTGACTACGCAGGTAGCGTCCGATGCCGGTATCGGCGCTGAAGCCGACGTACTTGCCCCACGTCAGGTCATCCCACGTCGCCGGCCCCTCCTTTTCCGCGAGCGGCGAATCCCGATGGAACACCACGCCGTAGCGGTCTGCCACCAGCGGCGTGTAGTCCAGGTCCTCGTGCCCCTGGTACTTGCTATCGATCGCGAAATCGACCGCGCCTTCCAGCACCAGCCGTTCGGTCTGCTGCGCCGCGAGATTGCGCAGCGAGATCGTGATGCCGGGATACGTCTCGCGGAAGCGAGGTAGCGCCGGCATCAGAAACTGACTAATCACAGATGCTGCGGCGCAGATGCGCAGGTGCCCGCTTGCCCCCTGCGCAAACGCCTGCAGATCGGACACGGCACTGTCGAAGCCATTCACCACCCGCTCGGCTTCCGGCAGGAAGCGGACCGCATGATCGGTCAGGTTCACGCGCCGCGTTGTGCGGTCGAACATCTTCAGGCCAACGGCCTCTTCGAACTGCTGGACTGTGGCCGTCAGCGCTGACTGCGTGACGCATAGCCGCAGCGCTGCCGCCGTGAACGAGCCGGTCTCGGCAACGGCCAGGAAACAACGCAACTGCTTGAGGGTGACGTTGTGGCGCATGGGGACAATGGCGGCTGATGGCAGGACGATGGCAGGACGAGTCGTGCCTCCTGTACTCCGCGATTTTTCAGGTTTTCGTAATAGTGGCCAGAAGAAATCCGTTTGTCCATGGAAATGCTCGTCCTTAGACTCTGTCTGAGCCGCGAGACTGCAAGCGTGGCCAAAACCAATAACACGTACCTACTTTCCGGGAAAACCCCATGAAGATGCTGAACGGTGTTGCTGCTGCATGTCTCGCCTGCCTGCCCCTCGTTGCTGGCGCCGCCCCCGAAGACACCTATCCCGACAAGGCTGTGCGCATCGTGGTGCCGTTCGCTCCCGGTGGCTCCACCGACGTGGTGGCCCGCATCGTGGCCGAGAAGCTGCAGGAGAAGTTCAAGCAACCGTTCCTGGTGGACAACCGTGCCGGCGCCAGCGGCAATATCGGCGCGGAACTGGTGGCCAAGTCACCGGCCGATGGCTACACGCTGCTGATGGGCGCCACCGGCGTGCTGTCGATCAACGACCATCTTTATCCCAAGCTCAACTACAACGCGGCAAAGGACTTCGTGCCGGTCAGCTACACGACCGAGAACGCCAACATCCTCGTAGTGTCCCCGAGCCTTCCCGCCACCGACGTTTCCGCGCTGATCCAGATGGCGAAGAGCAAGCCCGGCGCGCTGAGCTTCGCATCGTCGGGGCCGGGTAGCTCCACGCACCTCTCTGGCGAACTGTTCTCTTCGATGACCGGCGTGAAGCTGATGCACGTGCCGTACAAGGGCAGCCCCGCTGCGCTGACCGATCTGATGGGCGGCAACGTGACGATGCTGTTCGACAATGCACCGTCGTCGATCGGCTTCGTCCAGCAGGGCAAGCTGCGCGCGCTGGCCGTGACCAGCCGCCAGCGCCTGCCGGGCCTGCCCAACGTACCGACGCTCGATGAAGCGGGCGTCAAGGGTTACGAGTCGCTGTCGTGGAGTGGCGTTGTCGCGCCGGCCGCCACACCGAGAGGCATCGTGCTCAAGCTCAATCGCGCGATCGATCAGATCCTGAAATCGGACGATGTGAAAGCGAGGCTCGTGCAGCTTGGCGTGGAGCCCGTCGGCGGTACCCCCGAGGACTTCGCGCGTCAGATTCAGACCGAGCACGACAAGTGGGGCAAGGTCATCCAGGCGGCCAACATCAAGCTGAACTGAGCCCGAGCCAGCGATGCATCCCGTCAAACCGATCCCAGGCATGCGCGGCCAGACGATGGCCGAGAAGCTGCTGTCGCGAGCGGCCGGCCAGCAGGTCTACGCCGGCGACCTCGCCATCTGCGAGCCCGACATGGCGATGGGCACCGATGGTTCGGTGCCGATGGCGCTCGAATACCTCCGCGACATGCAGCCCGACGATACGTTGATCGGGCCCGCCAGGCCCGACCGGGTCATCTTCGCGCTCGACCACTACGGCGTGGCCTCCGGCGAGCGTGCGATGTTGCTGCAGGCGAAGGCGCGCGGCTACGCGCGGCTGTTCGGCATCCACGTGTTCGACGTAGCCGAGGG
>JAFAJB010000131.1 GCA_019236395.1 Cupriavidus sp. | reverse complement strand
GGCTGCAGTGCGACGGCTTCGGAGATATAGGCGATCACATCGGCAACGGGCCAGATCAGTTCGGAAAGGTCACCCTGCTGGCGCACCTCGCCATTGACCTTGAGCCAGATCGCACCGTTCGACGGATGGCCGACGCTGGATACCGGATGCAGCGGACCGCAGGGGCCCGAAGCGTCGAAGGCCTTCGACCAGTCCCACGGGCGGCTCATTTTCTTGGCAACGTCCTGGAGATCGCGGCGCGTCAAGTCGACGCCGACGCCGTAACCCCACACCAGATCCAGCGCCTGCGCCGGGCTGACGTTGGTACCACCCTTGCCGATGGCCACGACCAGTTCGATTTCATGGTGGAGATTCTCCGTCAGCGACGGATAGGGCACCGTGCCTTCGGCAGCCACCACGGCATCGGCGGGCTTGGTGAAGAAGAACGGCGGTTCGCGATCGGGGTCCTTGCCCATCTCGCGCGCGTGCGCTGCGTAGTTGCGGCCGACGCAGAACACGCGGCGGATCGGAAAGCGGGCCTGGCTGCCCGCCACGGCTACGCTGGCCTGCGGGGCGGGCTGGATGACGAATTCGGTCATGTCTCTCTATGTCTCTCTGCTTTGGGGGATTCGTGGAAACGCGCGGTTCGTAGCCTTACTTCGCGAATACCTGGCTCATGTCGCCGAACGCCTTGAATTCCAGCGCGTTGCCCGACGGGTCCAGGAAGAACATCGTGGCTTGCTCACCCACCTGACCCTTGAAGCGCACATGCGGCTCGATCACGAACTTCGTGCCCGCTGCGCGCAGCTTGTCGGCCAGCGCTTCCCATTCGTCCATCGGCAGAATCGCGCCGAAGTGCCGCACGGGCACGTCGTCGCCGTCGACGGCGCTGGTCGCCCGGTGGCCGCATTCGTCCGGCGACAGGTGTGCCACGACCTGATGGCCGTAGAAGTTGAAATCGACCCAGGCATCGGAGCTGCGTCCTTCGGGGCAGCCCAGCAGATCGCCGTAGAACCGGCGCGCGGCGGCAAGGTCGTGAACGGGAAAGGCAAGGTGGAACAGCGGAATGGTGTTCATGGCGGGGCTTTGTTTATGCTCGTCCTCAGTGGTGTCGTTGATTGTAATCAGCAGAACTCGTAATATGAAACGAATCATTTTTTGACTGAGCATCGAAATTTTCGATGCTTGATTCGTGCCTTGCTCCGATATTTCAAAACCTTCCTGGTTGCCGCAGAGACCGGCTCGTTTTCCGCAGCGGGCGCGCGCCTCGGGCTGACGCAGTCGGCCGTCAGCACGCAGATCCGGCGGCTTGAGGACGACCTGGGTTGCACATTGTTCGATCGCTCGGGCAAATCGGTGACCTTGAGTGAAGAGGGCCGGCAGATGCTGGCCGACGCCTCGCGCATCGTTTCGCTCTATGAATCGATGAAGGGGTCGCGGTCACAGCGCGATATGGCGCCGCTGGACCTGGGTGCCGTGTCGACCGTGCAGGCGAGTCTGCTGCCCCGCGCGATGCAGCGTTTCCGCGCCGTGTTTCCCGACACGCACGTCAATATCGTGCCCGGCATGTCGACGCAGCTGCTGACGCAGGTGGATGCGCGCGAGCTTGATATCGCCGTGTTGGTCAAGCCGCGGCTTGGCATTCCGCCAGAGTTGAAGTGGGTGCCGCTCATCAAGGAGCGCTTTGTGGCGGTGGCGCCGCAGGGGTCACCCGCCGACCTGAAGACCTTGCTGGCCACCGTGCCGTTCATTCGCTACAACCGCCACTCCACGGGTGGCCAGCTGGTGGACCGCTACCTCAAGCGCCACCGGCTATGGGTGCATGAGGGCATGGAGCTTGACGAGCCCGCGGTGATCCTGCAGATGGTCGGCGAGGGGCTGGGCTGCGCGATCATTCCGTCAGAGCTTGTGCCGCTGCGGCAGACACAGAATATCGAGGAGGTACCGATGCCGGGTGTGCCGCTGTATCGCGAGATCGGCGTGCTGGTGAGGCAATCGGCGTTGAAGCGCGCGACTGCGGCGGCGCTGATCGACGCGTTCGTGGCGGTGAGCCACGAACGCTAGCCGTTCCGCACTTTCATTCAAGCTCGTTCAGGCACCGGCGGCTTGCGGCGCGGCGCCGCCTGCCTGCGGCGCGGGTCGCCCTGCCATTAGCGCCAGCAGTCCAGCCACGAGGCAGGCGCCGCCGGCCACATACAGCGCCGGGGCATAGGTCAGCCATGCCGTGCGCGACAACCCCGCGCCGAATGCCGCCGTGGCCGCGCCGATCTGATGCGCTGCAAACACCCAGCCGAAAATCATGGCCGCCCGCTCGCGCCCGAACGTGCTGCTGGCAAGTTTGATCGTTGGCGGGACCGTGGCCACCCAGTCGAGTCCATAGAACATCGCGAACACCGACAGGCCGTAGAGCGTGAATTCGGAGTGGGGCAGCCAGAACAGCGACAGGCCGCGCAGCGCGTAGTACCAGAACAGTAGCTTGCGGTTGTCGTAGCGGTCCGACAGCCAGCCCGACAGAATCGTGCCGACGAAGTCGAATGCGCCCATCATCGCCAGTGCGGATGCCGCCGGCACCGCCGACATGCCGAAGTCCGCGCACAGAGCGATGAAGTGCGTCTGGATCAGCCCGTTGGTCGACAGCCCGCAGATGAAAAACGTCCCGGCAAGGATCCAGAACGTCTGCGTACGCGCCGCATCACGCAGGACCACGAACGGGCCGCGCAGGGTCAGCAGCGCAGCAGTCGGGGCAGGGGCAGCCGCCGGGGCAGGCGCGGCGCCGGGCAGTTCGCCAAACGGCGCAAGACCGACATCCGCGGGGTGATTGCGCATGAGGGAAAAAACCAGCACCGCCAGCGTGCCGCACGATGCCAGCACCGGTAGTACGGCAAAGCGCCAGCCCATGTGTTCGATCAGCCAGGCAGCCACCGGCAGGAATGCAAGCTGGCCGGTTGCGGAACTGGCCGTGAGCATGCCGATGACGAGCCCGCGCCGCGCCGTGAACCAGCGATTGGCGACGAGCGCCGCCAGTACCATCGCTGTTATGCCAGAGCCGATGCCAAGCATCAGCCCCCAGGCGACGAACAATTGCCAGAGCTGCGTGGCCACCGTTGCCACGGCCATCGAGCCGGCAATCAGTGCGAGTGCCACGCAGACCACGTTGCGAATCCCGAAGCGATTCATCAGCAGTGCCGAGAACGGCGCCATCAGCCCGAACAGCGCAAAGCGGAACGCGAGGATCGACGAGACCTGATCGGTGCTCCATCCCATTTCGCTGGTCAGCGGTTTCAGGAAGGCGCCTGGCAGGCCGAGCGCGGCGGCAGTGGTGAGCATCACGCTGAACGTGACGGCGGCAATGATCCACGCGTAGTGGATGCCTCGCCGGTCTAGCCGGCTCGATAGGGCTTGTGCAAACATGGGTCTCCCCGGGGGCGTTGTAGGAAAGGTGAGGCCGGGACTTCAGGCGCTGGCGGTTTCGGGCGCGGCTAGCAGCCTCGCGCGCGCTGCGTTGAGGATCTCGCTGGAAAGCGCGTCGTCGCGTGTGGCGCGCGCCATCGTGATGGCGCCGACGAGCATGGCGACCTCGGCCAGTGCCGCGCTTTGGGCAGCGTCGTCGGCGTCGGCGTCGTGGTCGGGGGCGGTGGCGGTGGATTTCCAGATGTCGATCAGCGTCTTGAGCCCCTGCGTGTATGCGGCGTGTACCGGCTTGCCGCTGGCCTCGCGCGCCACGTCCCCGGCAAGGGCCGAGGCCGCGCATCCGTTGCCCGCGGCGTCACGGTGGGCCGTCGTCAGATAGTGATCGACGAGGCTGCGGCGGGCGGCTTGCCGGTCCCCGTGTGCCTGATCGATCCGA
>JAFAJB010000094.1 GCA_019236395.1 Cupriavidus sp. | reverse complement strand
GCCCTGCGGCGGCGTTCAGTCGGACGCTGAACTCGGTTGCCTGGTCCAGGCTGTAGACCGTCACCAGGTCGCCAACCTCGGGAGTGGCGGCCTCCTCCGCCAGCGGATATTCCCGGGCCGCCACCGTCAGTGGCATCTGCGCAATGCCGCGCGCAAACCTCGCTTGCATCGTCATCTCCTGCGGGTAGTCTTCCCCTTGTAAGGATATAAGCGCGGTCTGAAAAGGCACGGTAAACCTGTTTCCCAACCGTTCCCATGGCACGCGCACGCCGCTTTTTAGGGCAAAGGCCCCGCTCACCAGAGATAGCGGACCCCGAGCAACCCGGTAATGCTCTCGAAACCACCGTTGCCGTACTGATACCCGACGTGCCCCCACATGCGCCAGCGCTGCGCCACCTGCACCTGGGCACCGGCCTTTACTTCCACGCGATCCGTAGGCCCGTCCTGCGCAATGACCGTATCGTTGAACGCGATCGCGTTGCCGCCGGTGTTGTGCCACCAGTTCAGTTCGACGAATGGCAGCCAGTCCGGCGCAGTACCTGGCGCCGGCGCGTGATACAGGCGCGTGCCAAGCCGCGTCGTCCAACCGCCGCTGCTGCGGTCCTGAATCACCGTGCCGTTACCCTCGGCATGACTGCCGGATCGATAGTCCGCGTAGATCAATTGGACCTGAGGTTCCACAAGCACGGTCCCGACCCCCGTTTTGCCGATCGGGAACGCCCAGCCCCCTTCAATCGAGCCCGACCACACCTGGCTCGTGTAGTGATCGCCATCCAGGCTGCTGCCCTTGAGCGTGTTGTCGAAGTGGCTGTACTGCATCCAGGTGTCCACGTACGGGCCCTCCGCATCCGAGGCGTTGCCGTGCCACGTCGCATAGAGGCCGCCATTCACACCGTTCACCGTGCCCCGTGCGATAGCGGGATTGCTGCGGGCAGTCGCATGCGTGGTGCCCGTGCCATAGCCCGCCATGACGCCAGCCTGCCAGCGCTGGTTGTTGGCCACCCGGTGCAGCAGGTCGATGCCAACCTGGACCAGCGCGGTATCGGCGGATTCGCTGATGCGTCCGGAAGCCGCATTGCCGTCGCTGTGGCCGCCGGTGGCCCGTGCCCACGCTGTCGACGTGTCGCGCGTGGAACCATCCGGACGGTATGGATCGGCAAACCCGGCACGGTCATGCAATGTGTGGACGAACATGCCTTGCGCGACCGTCTGGTTGGCCAGGTATCCGCCCGGTTCCGGGCGCAATGATGGCGTCGGGTCGGCCGAGAACGAACGCAGGTACCAGTTGCCGTCATTCGGTGCGGCTACGCTGCCCTTGTAGAGGTTGTCCTCATACGCACCGGCCACCACGCGTCCGTCCAGCGCAAACACACCGTCCGACTGACCATCGACCTGCACGATCCGGATACCGTTGCTCGTTGCCGCACCCGCGCCTCCGGCATTGTTGATCCTGACCATCGTCTGGCCCGAGGTATTCCCACGAACGATCAATCGATCGGTGGCGGCGTTGTCATCGCCCAATGCGGTCCAGAGCGTCATCCTGGCGTTATTGCCGACATAGTTGCCGTTCACCGTCAATGTGCTGGCCGGTATCGGGCTCCCCATGCGAATCTCGCCGTTGTTGATCAGCGTACCGCCCACCACGAATGCGCCGGCCGCGCCGCCCGAGTATCCCGGCGCGGCGTCAGCCACGGCCAGCACGCCGTTGTTGACCACCGCCCCCCCCGACACCGCCATAGCCACCAAAGATCGCGCTCTGGCTCACCGTCACCAGCGACGTGTTGACAAGCTGTGCGCCATTGCCAAGGACCAGCGCGCCAGCATCCACCGTCGTGGGCCCAGCGTAGGTATGACGGTCTCCCGTCAGCGTCAGCGTCCCGGCTCCTGTCTTGGTCAGGCCGCCACTTCCACTGATGATGCCCGACAGCACGCCATCGACGGTCGTGTTGGCGGTCAGCGTCGCGCTGCCGAGTGCCACATTGCCCGCGCCCGAGATGTTGTTGACGACCTGGTTGAAGCTGTTCAGGTCGAACGTCGCGCCGGCGCCAATGTTGACCTGCGAGCTTTTCGAGACGACGTTCTCGGCACCGGCCGCCAACGTCCCGCCATCGATCATCGTCGCCCCGGTGTAGGTGTTCGCCTTGGACAACTGCAGCGTGCCAGGCCCGGCTTTGGTCAGGGTTCTGCCATCCCAGCCGGTTGCGGCATTGGCAACCTCATCGGCGAGAACGGCATCGAGGTTGAACGTATCACTGGCATTGGCCAGCGTGAATGTGCCGCGCGCGGTTTGCGGCGATGTGCTGTGTGCCGCGTACCACGTGAGCCCGAGGCCCACGATGAACGACTCGGGCGCGTAGCTCGCTGTCAGCGTCAGGTAGTCGGCCTGGCCCGTCGCGCCGCCGAGCCTGACGGACTGGAACGTACCGGTCAGGCCGCCGGCCGTGGAGGTGCGGATCACCGTAAACGCGCTCGACGCCAGTTCCGAGACACTGGCGGTGGCGGCGGCCGTATAGCCGACCAGATTGAACGTGGCACCGGGGTCGATTGTGGCAATGCTGGCGGTGATGATCGGCTCGACGCTGCCTACTGCGACGCCCAGCGTTCCATTCATCGTGAACCGGTTACCCACCGCCAGCGACGAGCGGCCCGAAAGCGCAGTGGTGGCACCAGCGGCAGTCGTATGGTCGCCCGTCACCGTGAATGCGCCGTCCTGCGCGAACAGCAATGTGCCTGCGTTGACATTGGCGGCGCTCTGCGTCGATCCGACGCCGGTCAAGGCACTGATACCGCTGCCGTTCTGGGCCAGCGTACCGGTGCCGCTCAATACGCCGGCGAGCGTGAAATTGTCGCTGCGATTGAACACCAGCGCGCCATCGTTGACGATATTGCCGGTCACCAATCCCCCGGCCGCGCCCGTTCCAAGCGTCAGGCGGCCACCATTGAGGATCGTCGAGCCGCCGCCACCGTCGATGGTCACCGTACCGCCGAATGTCAGATTGCCTGCCACCCGAACCACATCCGCGTTGCTGCCGCCCATACTGGCGTTGCCAGTCAGGGTCCAGTTGCTGCCCACGGCCGACATCAGTCCGGCGAATCCGTTTCCCGTGGTGGCATTGAAATCCCCGCCCTCGCTGCCGGACTCGTCCAGCACGATCGTATTGCCGGTCCCCTGACTCACGATCGCCGCGTTTCCGCTCCCGCTGAGCACGGAACCCGCGCCAAGTGCCACCGTGTTGTTTGCCCCATTGAGCAGGATGGCGGGTCCGTTCGTGCTGGAAATGGTGCCGTGGTTCGTGATGTCGCTGTTCTGATGCAATTGGACGCCAGCTCCGATCGTGCCATGGATCGATCCCGTGTTGCTGTTGACGATGTGAACCGCATCGGCCGACGTGCTGACAATGCCCCCGCTGTTGCCGTCAATCAGGCCGTCGTTGCTGATCGTGACCACCCCTGCTTCAATGATGATGCCCTGTCCGTACTGGGAACTGCCGGTGCCAGAGCGAATGGTCGCGTTCACATGATTGTTGATCGTGACGGCGCCGGTGGTGCTCACATAGACGCCGTCGGCCGTGGAATTGATGGGACCCGCATTACCACTGTTCAGCGTACCGTAGTTGTCGAACGTGCCGCCCGTCGTGCCGCCATAGTAGAGCGCATGGCTCGCCGACACGCTGATGTCCCCGAAATTGACGACATTGTTGCCAGCGCCACCGCCGTACATTGCCACGCCATACGTAGTGCCATGGACCAGTCCGGAGGATGCATTGGTAAATGAGCCGGTAGCAACGAAGCGGATCCCGGCCGACGCGCTATCCGCCGAACCTAGAATCGAGCCGGCATTTGTGAAGGCGGACGGAGCTATCCCCTCGACGCGAAGCGCATCGCCGGTCGTGGTCGAGACCGTGGTGCCCGCGTTCAGCTGATAGGCCGTATCGGTCGACAGGATCTGGCCTGTCGTGCTTGCCTCGACGATGGTGGCCGCGCGCACGGAGGAAACAAATCCCATCAGAATAGCCGCGCAGACCGGGGGCAATACGGGCATTTTCGGCACTCTGGGACTGAAGCAAGGACGGGTATTCTTCATGGATAATTTCCCACTCCACTGAGCGTTGATTTTTCGATTTAACCACGCCGTGAAGCGCGATCCGCGCACCGGCCTGCGCAGCGCCGAGAACAACTGGGACTTCTGGACCAGCCTGCCCGAAGCACTGCACCAGGTGACGATCGTGATGAGTGACCGCGGCATTCCGCGCACCTGGCGCCATATGCACGGCTTCGGCAGCCACACCTTCAGCTTTATCAACGCGAACATGGAACGCTTCTGGGTCAAGTTCCACTTCGTCACGCAGCAAGGCATTCAGAACCTGACCGACGCCGAAGCTGCCGAGATTACCGGCCAGGATCGCGAGTACCACCAGCGCGACCTCTACGAAGCAATCGAACGCGGCGACTTCCCGCGCTGGAAGCTCTGCGTGCAGATCATGCCCGAGGCCGACGCCAGCAAGGTGCCGTACCACCCGTTCGACCTGACCAAGATCTGGCCGAAGAAGGACTACCCGCTGATTGAAGTTGGCGTGCTGGAGCTCAATCGCAATCCGGAAAACCACTTCGCCGAAGTCGAACAGTCATCGTTCGCGCCGTCGACCATTGTTCCCGGCATCGGCTTCTCGCCCGACAAAATGCTGCAGGGCCGCCTGTTCTCGTACGGTGACACGGCACGCTACCGCCTGGGTGTGAACCATCACCAGATCCCGGTGAACTCACCGAAGTCCGCGAAGTACACCAACAGCTACCATCGCGACGGCTCGATGCGCGTCGATGGCAACCAAGGCGGCACCATCGGCTATGAGCCCAACACCAAGGGCGAGTGGGCCGAGCAGCCCGACTTCCGCGAACCGCCGTTGACGCTGGAAGGCACGGCCGACCACTGGAACCAGCGTGTCGACGGCGACTACTTCTCGCAGGTTGGTGCACTGTTCCGCTTGATGTCGCCGGCGCAGAAGCAGGCGCTGTTCGACAACACCGCCCGCTCGATCAAGGGTGTGTCGAAGCATATTCAGCAAACCCACATCAAGCACTGCACGGCAGCTGACCCTGCCTACGGTGCCGGCGTTGCGGCGGCTATCGAGAAGATCGAGGCGAAGTAACTCCCGCACGGCACTCCCCTCTCCCACACAGTGGGAGAGGGGCCGGGCAGCAAACAACTTCAACAGGAAACTGGAGATGGACGAACCTCAAGCCCCCATGACCGCCAACATGACCGCCGACGAAGAAGCCCGCATGATCGCGGCGCTGGGACAGGTGTTCGATCTCGCGCGCAATGGCGATGCCGCAGCGCTTGCGGCACTGATCGCGCGCGGCATGCCGCCGAACCTGCGCAATGAGAAAGGCAACAGCCTGGTCATGCTGGCTGCGTATCACGACCAGGCCGGGGCGCTGCGCACGCTGCTGGAAGCTGGCGCCTCACCGGAAGTCCGCAACGCAATGGGACAGACGCCGATCGCCGGCGCCGCCTACAAGGGCTTCAAGGAAATCATTGAAATCCTGCTTGCGCATGGTGCCGATGTCGAAGGCGCTTCGCCCGACGGCCGGACCGCGCTGATGACGGCGGCGATGTTCCAGCGCACGGAAATCGTCGAACTGCTCAAGGCGCACGGCGCCGACGTCGACGCACGTGACAACCGTGGCATGACGGCGGCCGATGCGGCGGCGTTCATGGCCGGCAGGCACGGCGGCGGGCACTGATGCGCCGCGCCGCCGCTCCCCCAAAAGCCCTCTTCCGCATGGGGTTAAGGGGAACGGCGATCCGCTGCGGGCGCCTAGCCCCGTCCGACGAACGGCATCTTGGTGGCCATGACGGTCATGAACTGCACGTTCACGTCGAGCGGCAGATTGGCCATGTGCAGCACCGAACTGGCGATATGGGCCACATCCATCAACGGCTCGGGCCGGATCTCGCCATTGGCCTGCGGCACGCCGCGTGCCATACGGTTAGCCATGTCGGTACCGGCGTTGCCGATATCGATCTGGCCGCATGCGATATCCCACGGGCGGCCGTCCAGCGACAGGCTCTTGGTCAGCCCGGTGATCGCATGTTTCGTCGCGGTATAGGGCACAGTATTCGGCCGAGGCGCGTGCGCTGAAATCGATCCGTTGTTGATGATGCGGCCGCCGCGCGGGTCCTGCGACTTCATCAACGCAAAGGCGCCACGGGCGCACAGGAACGCGCCGGTCAGGTTGGTATCGACCACGGCTTTCCACTGCTCGAACGTCAGCTCGTCGATGCAGACCGCCGGCGCGTTGATGCCGGCGTTGTTGAACAGCACGTCGAGCCGGCCGAAGCGCTCGCGGATCTTGCCATACAACGCATCGACCGAGGCGGGATCGCTCACGTCGCACTGCACGGCCAGTGCGGTCTGCCCCGCCGCCGTGGCCTCATCGGCCAGCGCTTCCAGCGTCTGCGCGGTACGTCCGGCCAGAACGACCTGATAGCCGTCGGCCAGCAACGCCTGCGCCACTGCCTTGCCGATACCTCGGGCGGCGCCCGTGACCAGTGCGACCTTTGCCTGCTTTGTCATGTCAATGTCTCCAATGTCTTGCGGCCAGGGGAAATGCCACACCAGATTCTGCCCGAAAGACCCGTTGTCGTATGACCCACCCGGTGCGGCCACCGAAGCAGCCCGCCAGCCTTCAACGTGCGGATTCCACCAGTTCGGCCCGTTCGGCCACGATACGCAGCCGGTCGAAGTTCATATTGGCGCCCGATGTGATCGCGACCAATGCCTGCCGCGCGCCCCTCGTGGTTGCCGCGTATTGCTTCAACCCTGCCACGGCCAGCGCGCCGGCGGGCTCCACCAGGCTGCGCGTATCCTGGAAGATGTCCTTGATTGCCGCGCACAGCGCATCCGTATCCACCGTCAGCACGGCATCCAGGTACTTCTGGCATAGGCGGAATGTCTCTTCCCCGACGCGCTTGACGGCCGTCCCGTCGGAAAACAATCCCACCGTATCGAGTGTCACGCGGCAGCCCGCCGCCAGCGAGCGCGCCATCGCACACGAATCGTCCGTCTGTACGCCGATGACCCGCACCTCGGGTCGAACTGCCTTGATATACGCGGCGACACCGGCGGCCAGACTGCCACCACCGATCGGCACGAACACGGCATCAAGGGGACCCCGATGCTGCCGCAGGATCTCCATGCCGACCGTGCCCTGCCCGGCGATGACATCGGGATCATCGAAAGCCGGGATGAATGTGAGCCCATGCTGTCGCTGCATTGACAGCGCGTGGTCAAACGCCTCCGAGTACGACTCGCCGGCCTGCACGACCTCGACCATTGCGCCGCCATGCGCGCGCACGGCGTCCACTTTTACCTGCGGCGCGGTTTGCGGTACGACGATGACCGCCCGCACGCCAAGCCGCGCCGCAGCCAGCGCCACGCCCTGCGCGTGGTTGCCGGCCGACGCCGTGATGACGCCCCGCGCCAGTGCATCGGGCGGCAGGTTGACCATCTTGTTGTAGGCACCGCGTACCTTGAACGAGAACACGGGCTGGTGATCCTCGCGCTTGAGCCAGACGCCGTGCCCCACTCGCGCAGATAGTGCCGGCGCGGCCTCGAGCACTGTCTCGCGGGCCACGTCGTACACGCGTGCGGTGAGGATGCGCCTCAGGTAGTCATCGGGGTCGGCGTCGGCATCATGCGGCGGCGCAACGTACGCGGGTGCGGCCGCTGACACGGCAAGGGGACTGGCATGGGGGCTGGCAAACGGCATGGTCGCTCCTTTCTTGAGGGTCGGATTCCCAAGGAAGCGGCCACAAAAAACCCGCCTCGTTGGGCGGGTTTTTGTGTCTGTTTCGGACGCGCGCTAACCCACCATTCCAGGAATGGTGCGAATAATCGCGGCGATGCGGATAGCGAAACGAGACATGGCGTCGAGTGTCATGGATTGCCCAACGTATGTCAATCCCGACACAAGTTGGGCCGGTACTTGGTGAGTTGCCTGTTGTAGCCGCGCCGACTGCCGCAATCCGTTTGCTGGTGCGGCACTCAGCCAAAACGCGGCTCGTATTAGAATCGGCGCTGTCGATGTTTGACACTGGCAATGCCAGAGGTCATGTTCCGGGCGCGGGTTAACCACGGACTGGCTTTGCCACGGGCGTCCAACCCTACAGTTAACGGAAAACCAACCGATATCAGTCCAGCGCCCCCTTGGGTTCCGGGCTGAAAGAAACATGACCGCGTTCGCATACGATGTTGCCCTGGCACAAGAGCCCGCCGAGTGCAGGCGGCCCGGTGTCGGCCCTGCCACGGACGAAGCCTGGGCGTTGCTCGAGGCTTCCGGCGCGCTGGCCATGCGCGTCGACATGCAAGGGCACGTCCTGGACGCCACCAAGTCCACCGCCGATCTGCTGGTCTATCCGCGCGAGTACCTGCTGCGCACCTCGG
>JAFAJB010000060.1 GCA_019236395.1 Cupriavidus sp. | reverse complement strand
CAAGCGTCTATATGACCTCAGCGCATAAAGCCATCGAAAAAATCTCGTTTGAGGTATGAAGCGGATCGCATAAAATGCTCGCTTCACAAAAATAAAGTGCGGCAACAACGCTGGAGACCCCGCGATGTTGCCGTTTTCTTTTTACTTTCCATGATTGAACTGCAAGGACTCTCGCAGCGGTTCCCCGGCGGGTCGGGGGAAGTTCATGCGCTGCGGGATGTCAGCCTCTCCATCGCCGCCGGCGAGATCTTCGGCATCATCGGCCGAAGCGGCGCCGGCAAGAGCACGCTGGTGCGTGCCATCAACCTGCTGAACCGGCCCACCAGCGGCCGCGTGATCGTCGACGGCCAGGACCTGACCGCGCTTGGGCAAGGCTCGTTGCGCGAGGCGCGCCGCGAGATCGGCATGATCTTCCAGCACTTCAACCTGTTGTCGTCGCGCACGGTCTACGACAACGTGGCATTGCCGCTGGAACTGGCCGGCAAGTCGAAGCAGGAAATTGCCTCGACGGTGGAGCCGCTGCTGGAACTGGTCGGCCTGTCGAAGCTGCGCGATCGTCATCCGGCGCAGATCAGCGGCGGGGAGAAGCAGCGTGTCGGCATCGCGCGTGCGCTGGCCAGCAAGCCGAAGGTGCTGCTGTCCGACGAAGCGACGTCGGCACTGGACCCCGAGACCACGCGCTCGATCCTGGAACTGCTCAAGCAGAACAACAAGGAACTGGGGCTGACCTTTGTGATGATCACGAACCAGATGGGAGTCATCAAACAGGTCTGCGACCGCGTGGCCGTGCTCGAAGCTGGTCAGGTCGTGGAAACCGGCCGCGTGATCGACGTATTCCTGCGCCCGCAGCACGAGGTGACGCGCGCGATGATCGGCGACGTCATTGCCCAGGAACTGCCGGTGAGCGTGCTAAAGCGCGTGGAAAGCCGTCTCGGCAATGGCCGCGATCACGTCTACCGCCTTGCGTTCACGGGCGAAAACGTCGATCAGCCGGTGCTCGCGCAGGCGATCCGCCAGCATGGGCTCGACTTCAACATCCTGCATGGCCATATCGACGAGATCCAGGGCCAGGCATTCGGCTCGCTGGCGATCATGGCCACGGGCGACCTGGCCGACGTGCGCGCCGCCATGGAATATCTGCAGACGCAAGGCGTAGTCGTGGAGGAGATCGAACATGTGGTCTGAAATGTTTGACCTGTTCCTGTCGTCGTTCGGTGAGACGCTGCTGATGGTGGCCATCTCCGGTGTGGTCGGATCGTTGCTCGGCGTGCCGCTCGGCGTGCTGCTGCACCTGACCAATCGCGGAGGCGTGCTGTCGCATCCGTTGTTCAATCGCACGATCGGCGTGGTGGTGAATGCCGTGCGTTCGATCCCGTTCATCATCCTGCTGGTCGTGGTGATTCCGTTCACGCGCTTCATCGTGGGATCTTCAATTGGGACAACGGCGGCCATCGTGCCGCTGACGATCGCCGCGGTTCCGTTTATCGCCCGGCTGGTGGAGGCCTCACTGCGCGAAGTCGACAAGGGCCTTGTGGAAGCGGCGCAGTCGATGGGCGCCACCACGGGCCAGATCGTCTGGAAGGTGCTGCTGCCAGAGGCGATGCCAGGCATCGTGGCCGGCCTGACGATCACGTTCGTGAGCCTGGTTGGCTATTCGGCGATGGCCGGAGCGATCGGCGGCGGTGGCCTGGGTGACCTGGGCATCCGCTATGGCTACCAGCGCTACATCACCGAGATCATGGTGGCCGTGGTGGTGATCCTGATCGTGTTCGTGCAGGCCGTACAGAGCTTTGGTGACTGGTTGGTCCGCCGCATCAGCCACCGCTAGTCTTTTTTGGGGAAGAGGGGGTACTTCGCAATGCAACGTCGTAGTGTGATCAAGAGCGCCATCGTCGCGCTGGGTGTGGTGGTGTCGGCCGGCGCTTTCGCGCAGGAGAAGCCGATCAAGGTTGGCGTGACGGGCGGCCCGCACGCGCAGATCATGGAGCAGGTGAAGAAGGTGGCGGCCAAGGACGGCCTGAACATCCAGGTGGTGGAGTTCAGCGACTACATCCAGCCGAACGCCGCGCTGGCCGCCGGTGACCTGGATGCCAACAGCTACCAGCACTTGCCGTACCTCGAAGCCCAGATCAAGGATCGCGGCTACAAGTTCACGTACGCGGCTTTCACGGTGACGTTCCCGATGGGCGTCTACTCGAAGAAGATCAAGTCGCTCGACCAGCTCAAGCAGGGCGCTCGCGTTGGTGTGCCGAACGATCCGACCAACGGTGGTCGAGGCTTGCTGCTGCTGCAGAGCAAGGGCCTGATCAAGCTGCGCCCGGACGCCGGCCTGAAGGCGACGCCGCTCGATATCGTCGAGAACCCGAAGAAGATCAAGATCGTGGAACTCGATGCCGCCCAGCTCCCGCGCTCGCTCGACGACCTCGACGCCGCCGCGATCAATGGCAACTACGCCGAATCGGCCGGCCTTTCGCCGACGCGTGACGCAATCGCCATGGAAGGTCCCAAGGGTCCGTACGCCAACCTGATCGCGATCCGCGAGGCCGACAAGAACAAGCCGTGGGTGGCCAAGCTCGTGAAGGCGTACCACTCGCCGGAGATCAAGCAGTACATCCAGGCCACGTTCAAGGATTCCGTGATCACTGCCTGGTGATTTTTTCGAGGCTTTCGTCAAAACCTTGTGCGCGCAGGAGCATCCTGCGGCACAATGCATTGAAATTTTTCTGAATTGCCGGCTATGCCCGGCAATTCTTTGTCTATAAAATAGTACGATCGTTCGAAAATCAAGATCGCCGCCAACCCGGTGGTTATAATGGCGAGCGATTCAAAACTTTGGACTATCAGCTATCAGTGGAGTGAGCGCATGAAAGTACTCGTCGCAGTCAAGCGGGTGGTGGACTACAACGTCAAGGTCCGCGTGAAGTCGGATGGCACGGGCGTCGACCTGGCCAACGTGAAGATGAGCATGAACCCGTTCGACGAAATTGCCGTGGAAGAGGCCGTGCGCCTGAAAGAAGCCGGCGTCGTCACCGAGGTGATTGCCGTGTCGTGCGGTGTGGCCCAGTGCCAGGAAACCCTGCGTACCGCGATGGCCATCGGCGCCGACCGCGGCATCCTGGTGGAGTCCAATGAAGACCTGCAGCCGCTGGCCGTGGCCAAGCTACTCAAGGCCCTGGTCGACAAGGAGCAGCCGCAACTGGAGATCCTGGGCAAGCAGGCCATCGATGACGACTCGAACCAGACCGGCCAGATGCTGGCCGCGCTGGCAGGTCTGCCGCAAGCCACGTTCGCCTCGAAGGTGGTGGTGGCTGATGGGCGCGCTTCGGTGACCCGTGAAGTGGACGGCGGTCTGGAAACCGTGTCGGTCAAGCTGCCGGCCGTGGTGACCACCGACCTGCGCCTGAACGAGCCGCGCTACGTCACGCTGCCGAACATCATGAAGGCCAAGAAGAAGCCGCTGGATACCGTCAAGCCCGAGGATCTCGGCGTCGACGTGAAGCCGCGCCTGTCGACCTTGAAGGTCGTCGAGCCCGCAAAGCGCAGCGCTGGCGTGATGGTCCCGGATGTGGCCACGCTGGTGCAGAAGCTGAAGACGGAAGCCAAGGTTATCTGAGCGCGGGGGAGATAGAACATGACTGCACTCGTCATTGCTGAACACGACAATCAATCGATCAAGGCCGCCACGCTGAACGCCGTGACGGCAGCCGCCCAATGCGGCGGTGATGTACACGTGCTGGTGGCCGGCTCGAACGCCAAGGCCGCCGCCGACGCCGCCGCGAAGATCGCCGGCGTAGCGAAGGTCCTGCTGGCCGACGCACCGTACTTCGGTGACGGCCTGGCCGAAAACGTGGCCGAGCAGATCCTGGCCATCGCCAACGACTACACGCACATCCTGGCTCCGGCCACCGCCTCCGGCAAGAACATCCTGCCGCGCGTGGCCGCCAAGCTGGACGTGGCGCAACTGTCGGACATCACCAAGATCGACTCGCCCGACACGTTCGAGCGTCCGATCTACGCTGGCAACGCCATTGCCACCGTGAAGTCGGCCGACAAGGTCAAGGTCATCACCGTACGCGGTACCGCATTCGACCGGGCCGCCACCGAAGGTGGTTCGGCCGCAGTGGATTCGCTGCCGGTCGTGGCCGACGCAGGCATGTCGCAGTTCGTGTCGCGCGAAGTGACCAAGAGCGACCGTCCGGAACTGACCGCCGCCAAGATCATCGTTTCCGGTGGCCGTGGCGTGGGTTCGGGCGAGAACTACACCAAGGTGCTGACCCCGCTGGCCGACAAGCTCGGCGCCGCACTGGGCGCATCGCGCGCCGCCGTGGACGCGGGCTTCGTGCCGAACGATTACCAGGTTGGCCAGACGGGCAAGATCGTCGCGCCGCAGCTGTACATCGCCGTCGGTATCTCGGGCGCGATCCAGCACCTGGCAGGCATGAAGGACTCCAAGGTGATCGTTGCGATCAACAAGGACGCGGAAGCCCCGATCTTCTCGGTGGCGGACTACGGCCTGGTTGGCGACCTGAACACCGTGGTGCCGGAACTGGTTGCCGCACTCGGCTGATGGATGCCAGACCGGAGGCTGCGCCGGCCGGTCGAACCAGAAGAACAAAGCCGTTCCGGGTGCAGCCCGGAGCGGCTTTTTCACGGATGTAGGAGACATTAATGACTTATCGCGCACCGCTCAAGGACATGCAGTTCGTCATGAACGAACTGGCCGGCATGGAAAGCATCAGCCAACTGCCGGGCTACGAGGAAGCCACACCCGAAACGGCTCAGGCCGTGCTGGAAGAAGCTGCAAAGTTCAACGAACAGGTTGTGGCGCCGCTGAACCGCGACGGCGATCTCAACCCGAGCAGCTGGAAGGACGGCGTGGTCACCACCACGCCGGGCTTCCGTGACGCGTTCCGCCAGTTTGGCGAAGGCGGTTGGCAGGGTGTGCTGCACCCGGCCGACTTCGGCGGCCAGGGCCTGCCCAAGGTCATCTCGGCAGCCTGCAATGAAATGCTGAACTCGGCGAACCTGTCGTTCGCACTGTGCCCGCTGCTGACCGATGGCGCCATCGAGGCACTGCTCACCGCCGGCACCGACGCGCAGAAGGAAACGTTCCTGCCGAAGCTGATCTCTGGCGAGTGGACCGGCACGATGAACCTGACCGAGCCGCAGGCCGGTTCGGACCTGGCCGCGGTGCGCACACGCGCCGAGCCGCAGGGCGATGGCACCTACAAGGTGTTCGGCACCAAGATCTTCATCACCTACGGTGAACACGACATGGCGGACAACATCGTCCATCTCGTGCTGGGACGCACCCCTAACGCGCCTGAAGGCGTGAAGGGCATCTCGCTGTTCATCGTGCCGAAGTTCCTGGTCAACGCGGACGGTTCGCTCGGTGAGCGCAACGACGTGCACTGTGTGTCGATCGAGCACAAGCTTGGCATCAAGGCCAGCCCGACCGCCGTGCTGCAGTTCGGCGATCACGGCGGCGCCATCGGCACGCTGGTCGGCGAGGAAAATCGTGGCCTCGAGTACATGTTCATCATGATGAACTCGGCCCGCTTCTCGGTGGGCATGCAGGGCATCGCCGTGTCCGAGCGCGCTTACCAGCAGGCCGTGGCCTACGCGAAGGATCGTGTGCAAAGCCGCCCGGTGGATGGCTCGGCGCGCGAGGCCGTGACAATCATCCACCATCCCGACGTCAAGCGCATGCTGATGACGATGCGCGCGCTGATCGAAGGCGCACGCTCGGTGGCCTACGTGGCCGCCGCCGCCAGCGACATCGCGCACCAGCACCCGGACGAAGCCGTGCGTCGTCAGAACATGGCGCTGTACGAATTCCTGGTGCCGGTGGTGAAGGGCTGGAGCACCGAACTGTCGATCGACGTGACCAGCCTGGGCATTCAGGTGCATGGCGGCATGGGCTTCATCGAGGAAACGGGCGCAGCGCAGCACTATCGTGACGCGCGCATCCTGCCGATCTACGAAGGCACGACCGCGATCCAGGCGAACGACCTCGTAGGGCGCAAGACCGTGCGCGATGGCGGTGCCGTGGCACGCGCAATCTGCGCACAGATCGCCGAAACGGAAGCTGCGCTGGGCAAGCATGGCGGCGCCGCGTTCACGGCGGTGCAGGCGCAGTTGAAGCAGGGACGTGAAGCGCTGGAGGCCGTGGTGCAGTTCGTCGTCAACAACGCCAAGACCGATCCGAATGCCGTGTTCGCTGGCAGCGTGCCGTACCTGAAGCTGTGCGGCATCGTGTTCTCGGGATGGCAACTCGGCCGTGCGATGCTGGCTGCCGATGCGAAGCGCTCGGAAGACCCGGCTTTCTACGATGCCAAGATCGCCACGGCGCATTTCTTCGGTCAGCACATCCTGTCGCAGGCTTCATCGCTGCGCGCTGCGATCGTTGAAGGCGGAGCGCCGGCCAATGCGCTGAACGCAGATCAGTTCTAAAGCTCCACCCGGTTTGCTTCTCTCTCCCGCGGTGCGGGAGAGAGGCAGGGGAGAAGGCAGGCCCAAACAGACCGGCAGAATGAAAAACGGCGACCAATGATTGGTCGCCGTTTTCCGTTTGATGCCTGAAAGCGTCGTCAGAACGCGTTACGCCGGCAGCGGACGCGGCACGTGGTGCGTCCGCGGCTCGTTGCGATAGCGATCGACCGAGAGATCGTCGGCACGGATCGCCGGACGCGTGCCGGAGACCAGGTCCGACAACAACTGGCCCGAGCCGCAAGCCATCGTCCAGCCCAGCGTGCCGTGGCCAGTGTTGAGCCACAGGCCGCGAATGCCGGCCGGGCCCACTACTGGGGTGCTATCGGGCGTCATCGGACGCAGGCCGGTCCAGAACGTGGCGCGGCTCACGTCGCCGGCGCCGGGGAACAGATCGGTCACCACATGCTCGAGGGTGCGGCGCTTGTTCGGATCAAGCGAACGGTCGTAGCCGACGATCTGCGCCATGCCGCCCACGCGGATACGGTCGTCGAAGCGGGTGATGGCCACCTTGTAGGTTTCGTCCAGCACGGTCGATGCCGGGCTCTTCGAGGCGTCCATCATCGGCACCGTGATCGAGAATCCCTTGAGCGGGTAGACGGGCAGGTTCGACAGACCCGGCAGCACGTGCTTCACGAACGGGGTGGACCAGCTACCGAGCGCGACGACCACGGCGTCGGCCATCATCGGCTGGCCATCGACGATCGCGCCATTCACGGCGTCGCCCTGCGTCAGCAGGCCGTCGATCGAG
>JAFAJB010000195.1 GCA_019236395.1 Cupriavidus sp. | reverse complement strand
CGGCTTCTCCTTGTATGAGAGATCGGAATGCCAGAAGTGTCCCGCGTCGCCAAGACCAATGGGCTTGCCGTTCTCCATGATGTTCGAGACGATCAGCACCTCTGGGTGCCCCGCCAGTGCGAATTGATGCAGCACGTGGATCTGCAGCGGCCCGAAGCGGCGGCTGAAGGCGACCTGCTGCGCGGGCGTGATGCGCTGGTCGCGAAACACCACCACGTGATGGTCGAGGTGGGCGCGATGGATGCGCCGGAAATCGTCGGGCGACAACGGGCTGCCCAGGTCCAGGCCGATAACCTCCGCACCGAGTGCGGCGTCCAGTGGACGGATCTCGAAATTCTGGAGGTTTTCGGCGGCGGTAATCGTCATGGCAAGTCTTTGCTGTCTCTGCTTTGGGGAAGCACAAGCCTTGCACTCTAGAGAAGCCGCACGGGCCGGACAACGAATGAAATCGAGCGCGATTATGCGGATTCCATATATGGCGTTGGCGAGTCGCCAACTCCCGCCTAAGCTTTCCTGAATGGTTCTGGAACAGCAAGACCGGGGGACCCGTATGCGCTATGCGACACGTTGCATGATTTGTCTGTCGGTGGCAGCGGCAGCAGGATGCGGAGGCCAGGACAAGCCGGCGGTATCGACCACGGCCACGGCAAGCAGCAGCCCAGTGGCTGCGGCGCCGGCATCAGGCACCATCGTCCAGCCGCCTCGTGCGGATGGGCAACCCGCGGAGGCCGCAACGCCCGGCCGCTTTCAGATCATCGCCAGCTCCCAGGCGCGCGGCAGTCCGTTCCTGCTGGACACGCAGACAGGCCGGATCTGGCAACTGAGGGAATATGCGGGGCTCCAGGGCTCGCCCAGCGCATGGCACGAAATGACGATCATCGACGATCGCGGCCAGATGGGCATCAGCTCGACCCAGTTCCAGC
Organism: Cupriavidus sp.; assembly: GCA_019236395.1. GTDB lineage: Bacteria > Pseudomonadota > Gammaproteobacteria > Burkholderiales > Burkholderiaceae > Cupriavidus. The sequence goes on along the minus strand of JAFAJB010000195.1, from coordinate 9,266 downwards.
AACTCTATCCGCCCCGCTACGGCGCGACGCCGCCTGACATGCGCAGACGCAGATAGATGCGCGGTATGGAACGTGTGGCGCCCGTGCGCCACCGCACGCCCACACCCCGATTCCGTGCCCTACACTCAAAGGCAGCAGCGTTCACAAGATGCTGCGCCGCACAGGACACCGCGATCCACAAGGAAGCAACCACAAGGGGACTTTCCACATGGGCACTGTTGCGCGTTTTGAAATCGGCTTTACCCGCTATCTTTCCCCCGAGGGCTCGCCCGAGTCCGATCTTCCCGACTTTGCCCGCGATCCGGCCACCCTGCTGCCGCTCTATCGCGCCATGGTGCTGACCCGGCAGTTCGACCTGAAAGCTATTGCGATGCAGCGCACCGGCCAGATCGGCACGTTCGCGTCGGCGCTCGGCCAGGAGGCGATCGGCGTCGGCGTGGCCACGGCGATGCGCCGTGATGACGTGCTGGTGCCGTCGTATCGCGATCATGCCGCGCAGTTTGTGCGGGGCGTCACGATGACAGAGAGCCTGCTGTACTGGGGCGGCGACGAACGCGGCAGCGGATTTGCGGCGGTGCCATACGACTTCGGCAACTGCGTGCCGATCGGCACGCAGGTCGGCCATGCCGCCGGGGTGGCCTACACGTTCAAGCTGCGTCACGAGCCGCGCGTGGCGGTCTGCATCCTCGGCGACGGCGGCACATCGAAGGGTGACTTCTATGAGGGGATGAACATGGCCGGCGCGTGGCACGTACCGCTGGTCATCGTCATCAACAACAACCAGTGGGCCATCTCGATGCCGCGCGCCAGACAGACCGCCGCGGCCACATTGGCGCAGAAGGCCATCGCGGCCGGGATTCCAGGCGAGCAGATCGACGGCAACGACGTGATTGCGGTGCGCGAGCGCGTCGGCGCGGCCATCGAGCATGCACGTCACGGCGGCGGGCCGACATTGATCGAGGCAGTGACCTATCGCCTGGGCGACCACACCACGGCCGACGACGCTTCGCGCTATCGCGACGAGGCCGTGGTCAAGGAAGCCTGGCGCCACGAACCCGTCAAGCGGCTGCGCGACTATCTGGCCAGCTTGGGCGCCTGGGATGCCACGCATGAGGAAGCACTGATCAAGGATTGCCAGCAGGCGGTGGGCGCCGCGGTGGAAGCCTACCTCGCGGTGCCGCATCCCGATGCATCGGCCATGTTCGACTGCCTGTATGAAACGCTGCCCGATGCGATGAGCGAACAGCTCGACACGGCGCGGCAGTACGACACCTCCGGCGCCAATGGAACGGGAGCGCATCATGGCTGAACTTCATATGGTGGAAGCCGTGAACCTGGCGCTGGCCAATGCATTGGCCAACGACCCCGACGTGGTGCTGCTGGGCGAGGACATCGGCGTCAACGGCGGCGTATTCCGCTCGACCGTGGGGCTGCAGACACGCTTCGGCGAGGCGCGCGTCATCGACACGCCACTGGCGGAAGGCGGCATCGTCGGCGCGGCCATCGGCATGGCGGTCATGGGACTCAAGCCGGTTGCCGAGATCCAGTTCGCCGGCTTCATCTATCCGGCCATCGACAACATCCTCAACCACGCGGGCCATATGCGGACCCGCACGCGTGGGCGTTTGAGCTGCCCGCTGGTGGTGCGCGCGCCGAGCGGCGCGGGCATTCACGCGCCCGAGCATCATTCTGAAAGCCCCGAAGCCTTGTTCGCGCACATTCCGGGCATCCGCGTGGTCATGCCCTCGTCTCCGGCGCGGGCCTATGGTCTGTTGCTCGCGGCGATCCGGGACCCCGACCCGGTGATATTCCTGGAACCCACGCGCCTGTACCGGCTGTTTCGCCAGGAAGTGGCCGACGACGGCCAGGCGCTGCCGCTCGACGCCTGCTTCACGCTGCGCGAGGGCGGCGACCTCACGCTGGTGAGCTGGGGCGCGATGCTGCGCGAGACGCTGGCCGCAGCCGACCTGCTTGCCGCGGAAGGCGTGTCCGCCGCCGTGATAGACGTGGCCACGCTCAAGCCGCTCGACATGGAGACCATCCTTGAGTCGGTGGCGCAGACCGGCCGTTGCGTGATCGTGCACGAGGCGCCCCGCACGGCGGGGCTCGGGGCCGAGATCGCTGCCAATCTGGCCGAGGCAGGGCTCTATTCGCTCAGCGCGCCGGTGCAACGTGTGACCGCGCCCGACACCGTGGTGCCACTGGCGCGGCTTGAACACAGCTACATGCCGTCGGTCGAGCGAATCGTCGATGCAGCACGGCGCGCGCTCGAAGCGGCTTAGGGAACGAGGGAGAAACCGATGCGGATCTTCAAGCTGCCCGACCTCGGCGAAGGCCTGCAGGAAGCCGAGATCGTGAACTGGCACGTGAAACCAGGCGACACCATCGCGGCCGACCAACCGCTGCTGTCCGTGGAAACGGCCAAGGCCATCGTAGAGATTCCTTCGCCGTTCGCCGGACAGATTGCGAAGCTGTTCGCCCAGCCTGGCGACATCGTCCACCTGGGCGCACCGCTGGTCGGCTTCGAAGGCGCCGGCGCCTCGGACGATGCGGGCACGGTGGTGGGCGCGGTGAAGGTGGGTACGCAGGTGGTCAACGAAGGTGTTGCGCGCGTGGGCGCGGCCGGCATCCTGGGCGGCCACGGCATCAAGGCCACGCCCGCGGTGCGAGCGCTGGCCCGCAAGCTGTCGGTGGATCTGGCGATGGTCACCCCGTCTGGCACCGATGGCGTGATCACCGCCACCGACGTGCAACGCGTGGCCACCACGCTGGCGGACGTCGGCCCGGCCGAAGTGGTACGCGGCGTGCGCCGCGCGATGGCGCAGAACATGGCGCGTGCGCAAAGCGAAGTGGCGGCGGCCACCGTCATGGACGACGCCGACCTGCACGCCTGGCAGACGGCCGGCACATCATCGGCACGCCATGACATCACAATCCGCCTGGTGCGGGCGCTGGTGGCCGGCGTGCACGCGGAGCCCGCGCTCAATGCCTGGTACGAAGGCCACACCGGCCGGCGCCACGTGCTCGACCGGATTGACGTGGGCATTGCGGCCGATCTGCCGGAAGGCCTGTTCGTGCCGGTGCTGCGCAACGTGGGCAAGCGTGACGCCGCCGACCTGCGCGCGGGGCTCGACCGCATGCGCGCCGACATCGTCGCGCGCACGATCGCACCGGAAGAGATGCGCGGCAACACCATCACGCTGTCGAACTTCGGCATGATCGCGGGCCGCTATGCGGCGCCTATCGTCGTGCCGCCCACGGTAGCCATCCTCGGCGCCGGACGCATACGGTACGAGGTGGTGGCGGCTGGCGGCGTGCCCGCTGTGCACCGCGTGATGCCGCTGTCGCTGACATTCGACCATCGCGTGGTCACGGGCGGCGAAGCCGCACGCTTCCTGCGCGCGGTTATAGAGGATCTGGAGCGCCCTGACTAGCAACGAAGTGACGCTGGCGATACCGACGGCACCGTCCTGGTGCCGTCTCTCATCCACATTAACTACGGGCATCAGTCCATCCAGTTCCTATACTGGATTTTCGCCGCGCCGCGCAGCTGCGCCAATTCCCACGACCACTCAACCACCCAAGGAGCCCGACCATGGCAATCCGACTTGGCGAGGAAGCACCGGATTTCACCGCCGACACCACCGAAGGGAAGATTCATTTTCACGAATGGATCGGCGACAGCTGGGCCATCCTGTTTTCGCACCCCAAGGACTTCACGCCGGTCTGCACCACCGAACTCGGCTACATGGCCAAGCTGAAGCCGGAGTTTGACAAGCGCAACACCAAGATCATCGGTTTGTCGATCGATCCGGTGGATGATCATTCGCGCTGGGTCAAGGATATCGAGGAAACCCAGGGCGCCAAGATCAACTATCCGATGATCGGCGACCCCGACCTCAAGGTGGCCAAGCTCTACGACATGATTCACCCGGAAGCGAGCGGCGGTCCGCGCACGGCCGTGGACAACGCGACGATCCGCGCGGTGTTCATGATCGGCCCGGACAAGAAGGTCAAGGCCATGCTGGTCTATCCGATGAGCGCGGGGCGCAATTTCGACGAGGTGCTGCGACTGCTCGACTCGCTGCAACTGAACGCGAAGCATACCGTTGCGACACCGGTTAACTGGAAGCCGGGCGAGGACGTGATCATCCCGACCTCGGTCTCGGACGAGGACGCGAAGAAAAAATATCCACAGGGCTTCAAGACGCATAAGCCCTATCTGCGTACGGTAGCGCAGCCAAAGTAAACGCTCCCGTTAATGCAAATGGGGTAGTCCGCACGGAGGATGGGATCTATCCACAGAGAGCGTGGATAATCCCCCTCTTGACAACCCGCTAGCCCGCGCCGGTGCTGGCTGGAGGTTGATTGCCTGTTTTTTAGGCAGCCAGCCAGGACGGGGCTTTGCTTGCGGAGGGTGGGGATTTGTGCGTTGGGGTGTAAATCGCCCTCTCCCCCGCCCCTCTCCCATAAATGGGAGACGGGAGAAAACCTACCGCATCGCGCGGAGCAGGCCCTCAATGAAAATCCCGGCTCCCCACCATCAGCCTGCCCAGCAGCGGACTCAGGTCCACCAGTTCCTGCGCCACCAGGTGCCTGACCTCGCCCTGCCGTTGCCAGGTGCCGATCACGCCGAGCAACGTGGCGCCCAGCACTTCCTTGCGCTGCCGCTCCACCAGGTCCGGCCAGATGATCACGTTGACGCTGCCGGTTTCGTCCTCGATCGAGGTGAAGATCGTGCCGCTGGCCGTCGATGGCCGCTGCCGGACCGTCACGATGCCGCACGCGCGCACGCGACGGCCATTGGCGCAACGTGCGAGCTGCTGGGCCGTGGCGAACCTGAGCGCACTCAACCTGCGGCGCAGCAGCGTCAGCGGATGACACTTCAGCGATAGTCCCAGGCTTGCATAGTCGGCGGCCACGTCCTCGCCGATCTTCGGTTCGGGTAGCTCCAGCGCCTGCTCCTGCGGCGGCGCATCGTGCAGCAGGTCGCGATGCGCGGTCTGCACCGCCGCGCCGCGCGCGTGCCAGCGCGCCTGGCGGCGATGCCCCGCGAGCGATGCCAGCGCGTCGGCCGCGGCCAGCACGTCGATATCGTGCCGGTCCAGCGCCGCACGCCGCGCCAGGTCCTCCACGCTGCCGAACGGGCCGTCGATGCGCGCCGCTTCAATCCTCAGCGCGGCTTCCTCGCGCATGCCTTTCACACGATTCATGCCGAGCCGCACATCGCGGAAGCGCTGGCCTGCCCGCTGCGGCTCCAGCGTGCTCTCCCAGTTGCTGATCGTCACGTCGACGGGCTGCGCCACCACGCCGTGGCGCCGCGCGTCCTGCACCAGTTGCGACGGTGAATAGAACCCCATCGGCTGGCTGTTGAGCAACGCGCACAGGAACGCGTCCGGGTGATGGCGCTTGATCCACGCGCTGACATAGACGAGCTTGGCGAAGCTGGCTGCGTGGCTTTCCGGAAAGCCGTACTCGCCAAACCCCTCGATCTGCTTGCAGATCGCCAGCGCGAACGACTCGGGATAGCCGCGCGTGGTCAGCGCGCGCACCAGCGCTTCCTGATGCTTCCTGAGATCGCCTCGGCGGCGCCAGGCCGCCATTGAGCGCCGCAACTGATCGGCCTGCCCCGGCGTGAATCCGGCTGCGTCGATGGCAAGCTGCATCACCTGTTCCTGGAAGATCGGCACGCCCAGCGTGCGGCCCAGCACGCGGCGGATCACGTCGTTGAAGTAGGTGGGCAGGCGGCCGGTGTCGCGCAGCGCTTCGCGCCGCTTCAGGTACGGATGCACCATGCCGCCCTGGATCGGCCCCGGCCGCACGATGGCGACCTCGACCACAAGGTCGTAGTACTGACGCGGTTGCAGCCGGGGCAGCATCGACTGCTGCGCGCGCGATTCGATCTGGAACACGCCGATCGTATCGGCCTTGCAGATCATCTCGTAGGTAGCGTCGTCGGTCTCGGGCAGATCCTCCATGCGCGTGGGCAGCCCGGCCCGCTCGGGCTCGGGATTCGGGACCATCGTCAGCGCACGGCGGATCGCGGTCAGCATGCCCAGCGCGAGCACATCGACCTTCAGCAGGCCCAGTGATTCGAGATCGTCCTTGTCCCACTGGATCACGCTGCGGTTCTCCATCGCCGCGTTCTCGATCGGCACGAGCCGCGACAGCTTGTGCCGCGCTATCACGAAGCCGCCCACGTGTTGCGACAGATGGCGCGGAAAGCCGCGTAGCTGCTCGGTCAGGCTGGCCCATTGCTGCACGGTGACCGAATCGGGGTCGAGCCCATAGCGCGAAATGCGCTCGATGAACGCCGCTCCGCCATCCCACCAGGCCTGCCCCTTGACCACCTGCTCCACCACGCCCGGGTCGATGCCGAGCGCACGCCCGACGTCGCGCAATGCGCTGCGCGAGCGGTACGTGATCAGCGACGCCGCCAGCGCGGCGCGATGGCGCCCGTACTTCCCGTAGATGTACTGGATCACTTCCTCGCGCCGCTGGTGCTCGAAATCGACGTCGATATCGGGCGGCTCGTCACGCTCGCGCGACAGGAAGCGGCCAAACAGCAGGTTGGCCTGCTCCGGGCTGACCTCGGTGATATGCAGGCAGTAACAGACCAGCGAGTTGGCCGCCGAGCCGCGCCCCTGGCACAGGATGCCGCGCCCGCGCGCAAAGCGGACGATATCGTGCACGGTCAGGAAGAACGGCTCGTACTGCTTTTCCTCGATCAGTTCGAGTTCGCCTTCAAGCTGCGCTTCCCATTCGGGCTCCATGCCATGCGGAAAACGCTCGGTGATGCCGCGCTCCACTTCGCGACGCAGATAGGTGATCGGCGTTTCGCCATCGGGCACGAGTTCCTCGGGATACTCGTAGCGCAGCGTGTCGAGCGAAAAGCGGCACTGCTCCGCGAGCTTCAGCGTCTGCGCCAGCGCCTCGCGCGGATAAAGCCGCGACAGCACCTGCCGCATGCGCAGGTGCGCCTCGGCATTGGGAGCCAGGGCCATGCCGCACGCGGGCAACGGCTGGCCGATACGGATTGCGGTCAGCACATCGGCCAGCGGCTTGCGCGAGCGGACATGCATGTTGACCGCACCGGCGGCCACCAGTGGCACGCCGGTCTCGGCCGACACCGCCTGCAGGCGGGACCGATGCAACGCTTCGGCATGGCCTTGCAGCAGTTCCAGCGCCATCCATGCGCGATCGCCGAACGTTGCGCGGCACCAGTGCGCCTGCGCGCGCAGGGTGTCGATATCGGCGCAGTAACCGGGCAGCAGGATCGCCAGGCAATCCGGCATGCCGCGCAGATGGGCCTGCTCCGGCTGCGGATCGGCAATGTCGGACGGATGCAGCAGATAGCTGCCCTTCTCGGCGCGCGTACGGCCCAGCGTGATGAACTCGCACAGGTTGCCGAAGCCTTCGCGGTTCTTCGCCAGCAGCACCAGGCGCAGCAGCGGCGCCGTATCCAACGGCCCTGCCGTCAGCGTGAAGCGGCTGCCGATGATCAGGTTGAAGGCATCGGCAGCAGCAGCGCGCGCTTCAAGCATACGGTGGCGGCGTGCGGCAGCATCAGGGTCATCGTCGGAAGCTTCGGGGGGCAGCGCATCCTCGTCGTCTTCCTCGAGATCGAACGCCGACAGGTCCTCCGTATCATCGATGTCCCCATCAGCCTGACCCGCTGCCAGGCGCCTGGCGCTGCGCGCCACGGCCTCCCACATGTCCTCGCGCAGTACCTTGATGGCATGATGCGCGCGCGCGGTGCCAGCCACCGAGCATTCGTCGGTCAGCGCCAGCCCGCTGTAGCCGAGCTGGAAGGCGCGCGCAATCAGCTCTTGCGGATGCGAGGCCCCGTTCAGGAACGTGAAATTGGAAATGCAGTGCAGCTCGACATAGTCGGGCAGCGACGGCAGCAGCGAAGACAGGCCGGGTAACACTGGCAAACCCCTCAGGCAAACAGGCCGTGCAGGAACCAGCGGTATTCGCCGCCGTCCTCCTGCCCGTCACGCGTGGGGCGCCCCGGGCGCTCGCGATAGACCCAGCAGCGCAGTCCATCGGCACGCTCGGCGATGAAGTAATCGCGCGTGGCCAGGCCGCCGTCCCACCAGCCGGCCTCGATGCGTTCCGGGCGCGTCAGCATCACCAGCGGGCCGTCATGGACTGGACGATGCTTCTGCACGCGCAGCGGCAGTGGCGACTCCAGCAGCCATAGCGGCCGCTCGGGCGGCGCCGCGCCGGTTGCGGTGCCACGTGCGGGCGGCTCGTCGATGGCGATCCACTGATTGGCGTGTTCGGGCCGATGGTCGGCCAGCGGACGCGGCTGCAGCACGTTGTCGCGGCCCAGCCGCGCTACCAGCGTATCGAGCAGCCGACCCAGTTCGGCCGGTTCGGCACCGGGCTCCGGAAACAGCGAATCGCTTTGCGGCACGCAGGTTTCCATCGCTTCCACACGCAGCGCCAGGCCGCCGACCGGCGCATGGAAGCGGATCTTGTCGAGCTTCTCGCGCAGCAGCTTCGACAGGTGCACGGGATCGCGGCTCGGTTGCGCCAGGCCGAGCAGCACCGGCGTGCTGTCGGTGTCCTCGCCCAGCCGATAGCGCTCGTGCTCCAGCACCAGCACGCAGCGCGTCACGCCGGCCTGCTGCACGGCCAGCCAGCCCGACAGCGCCAGCAGCAGCCGCTGCGCACCGGCCAGCACGCCTTCGGCGGACTCCACGCGGCCCGGCAACTCCATGCGCTGCGCAAACATTGGCGGGGCTTCGAACCACGCAAACCCGGCCGGCGCCTGGCCATAGGCCTGATCGAGCCGTGCCAGCAATTCCGTGCCGATACGGCGCGACAGGCCCGCACGCGGCAGCCGGCGCACCTGCCCCAGCGTACGGCAGCCGATGCCTTCGAGCCATTCCGGATCGGCCAGCACATGCAGGCATTCAACGGGCAGCCGATCGAGCAGGCGCGTCATGCGCGCGGCCTGCACCGCCCGGCGCGCGGGCCTGACAATGCCGCGCGATGTCCTGCGCAACGGCTGGCGTGCAAGCCATGTGGCGCCCTGTGCCGTGGTGCCGCTGCCGATCTGCGCAAACGTGCCCAGTTGCCGCACGCGTGTGCGAATCGCCCGGCACAACGCGCGATGACCGCCGAACAGCCGCAGGCTGGCCGTGACATCGAGCATCACCGTGGCCGATTCGGGTTCGGGGTCGATCGTCACGGCCGGCGTGAAATGCAGCAGCGTCAGCGCGACCGAGGTCATCAACGCGTCCTCGGCCGCAAGA
>JAFAJB010000252.1 GCA_019236395.1 Cupriavidus sp. | reverse complement strand
GCTCAGCCACCTCGCTGATCGACATGTGGACCACTTCCTGCGGGTTCTTCACAATGAAAGCTGCGATGCGCTGGCCCACCGGACCGAGCGAATTCCACATGCTCTCGATGCGCGCGAGGACGGCCAAAATAGGCGCACCGTTTTCCTGCCCGTGGCTCACCGTTCTGCCGGCGGTAGCGCCTGGTGACGCAGTGTGCGCCCGTTGGGACTTCGGATGGGTATGTGATGGCGGGGATTTCATGGCGTAAATTTACCAGCTTCATGTGTCAGCACGGAGTGGCAGTTCCCCCCAGTTGGGCAGGTTGCGCTTCGGCACAGACGGCGCAAGATCACCAAGCGCAACCACCTCGTGGCGAGCCTAGTGATCACAACGTGTAGTGGATGAATCTGTGCCTCTGCGTTTGGCGATCTCAATTTCGAACGGCCAGATGGAAGTGTGGAGAGGCCCCCTGGCGGCGAAGTTGACACTTTCGCTTCCTGACGTAAATCTCAGGCTCCCCCGAAAATCCTCCTTCGGATCTTTCCAATGCACCACCGCCCGTAAGGTACTGATCAAAAAGAAAAACCCCGCACAGAGGCGGGGCTGATCTTTACAACTATTGCTTACACGAGATTAGAACGGAATATCGTCGTCCATATCCTCGAACCCGTTCGACGGGGCTTGCTGCTGGCGGCGCTGGCCGCCCTGCTGGCCACCCTGACCACCGCCCTGGGCACGACCGCCGCTGTAGCCACCGCCGCCACCGCCGCCTTGCGACTCGCGGCTGTAGCCACCGCCACCGCCACCACCTGCACCGGTGCCGGCGCCGCCGCCGTAGCCGCCTTCATCGCCGCCGCCGCCCTGACCGCGGCCACCCAGCATCTGCATCTGGTCCGCAACGATCTCGGTGCTGTACTTGTCCTGGCCGGACTGGTCCTGCCACTTGCGCGTGCGGATACGGCCTTCGATGTAGACCGACGAACCCTTGCGCAGATACTGGCCGGCGATCTCGGCCAGCTTGCCGAAGAACGCGATGCGGTGCCACTCGGTGGCTTCCTTGAATTCGCCGGACTGCTTGTCCTTGTAGCGGTCGGTCGTCGCCAGCCGGATGTTGGTCACGGCATCGCCGCTGGGCATGTAGCGGGTTTCGGGGTCGGCGCCCAGGTTGCCGACGAGAATGACTTTGTTGACCGATGCCATGTAGATGATCTCCAGGGACCGCACCCTTTCAGCGCGGTACTAAACGTAAGGTAAGGGATGTGAAAAAAGCTGGGACGTAAACGACATCACGCGCCCTCCGGAAAAGTCCGTCAGGCGCGTGTCCATGCTAACGCCAATACAGCGGAAAAGCGTTTCGGATAGTTACCGATACGCAAAAAACTGTGTCTAAGCCGCCACTGCAGAGGTGCCGCCATGCCCGCGGGCCGGGGGCGCCTTCATGCTCCACGCGATTATAAGCCAGAGCACCAGCACGACCGCGCAGCCCAGGAAGACTGCAGCGCGGCCTTCATGCTTGAGCAGCCAGCCGCCGACCACGCCGCCAAGGAACAGCCCCATGGCCTGGGTCGTGTTGTAGATACCAAGCGCGGCACCACGGCTGGCGGCGGCATAGCGCGACACCAGCGACGGCTGCATCGCCTCCAGCACGTTGAAGGCGACAAAGAACAGCAGAAGCACGCCGACGATCGGCCACAGGCCGTGCACCGATGCGAACAGAATCTGGACAACCGTCATCAGGGCGACCGATGCCAGCAGGACCGGACGCACCTTGCCGTAGCGCTCGGCGGCCATCATCGGCGCCAGCATCAGCAGGAACGACACCAGAACGACAGGCAGATAGACCTTCCAGTGCTGGTCCAGCGGCATGCCCGCATCGGTCAGCATGGCCGGCACCACCATGAACATGGCCACCTGGCTTGCATGCAGCGCCAGCACGCCGACGTTCAGACGGATCAGGTCGGCATTCATCAGCACCTGGCGGAACGGAAGTCGTACCGGATGCGGCGGCGGCGGGGCCGGCACCAGGAACAGCGTCACGCCGATCGCCACCACGCCAAGCACGGCCATCAGGCCGAAAATGCCCGGCATGCCGATCGAGTGCAGTAGTGGCGAGGCAATCACAAGCGACAGCGCGAACGTCAGGCCAATACTGCCTCCGACCATCGCCATGGCCTTGGTGCGGTGGCGTTCACGTGTCAGGTCGGCGATACAGGCCGTGATGGCCGCGGAAATCGCACCCATGCCCTGCAACGCGCGGCCGATCGTGATGCCGGTCAGCGTATCGGCGAACGCGGCGATCAGCGCCCCCGCCACGAACAGCAGCAGCCCGCCGACCATGACTGGCTTGCGCCCGATCCGGTCGGACAGCCAGCCCAGCGGAATGTGCAGGAACGCTTGCATCAGCCCGTAGATGCCCATCGCCAGGCCAACGCGCTGGGCGTCGTGCCCGTCTGGCAGCGTGTGCGCGTATTCGGCGAATACCGGCAGGATCAGGAACAGGCCCAGCATGCGCAGGGCGAAGATGCTGGCGAGCGAGAGACTGGCGCGTAACTCGCCGCGGGTCATGCGGTCGCGTACGGCTTCCGCCTGGGTGGGCTCGTTGGCAAGGGTTGCGGACTGTGGGGAAGGCGGGATCGACGGCATTGCGGTCGTATGTGGAATTCTGGTTCGGTCGGCGACTGCTTCGATCACCTGAAGGCTGGGAAGTTGCCGACATCGCGCTGTCTCCACCGCGTTGTCATTTCCCGGCCAGGCGCCGGGCAACCCCGGAAACCGAAGTTCGGTATATTAGCAGGTTTGCTTCCCGCGCTTTCCGGATCACGCATCGCTTTCAGCGAGCCCGGAGAACGCGTGTCGCGGCAGGCTGACGCCCGGTTTCAGGGTGCCACGAGTGCGGCTCACAGCACATTGACGGGTATATGGAAGAAATCAAGATCCGTGGGGCGCGTACCCACAACCTGAAGAACATCAATCTCGACCTGCCGCGCAACAAGCTTGTGGTGATCACGGGGCTGTCGGGGTCGGGGAAGTCATCGCTGGCGTTCGACACCCTCTACGCCGAGGGCCAGCGCCGCTACGTCGAATCGCTGTCCGCCTACGCCCGCCAGTTCCTGCAACTGATGGAAAAGCCCGACGTCGACCTGATCGAGGGGCTGTCCCCGGCGATCTCGATCGAACAGAAGGCCACCAGCCACAACCCGCGCTCCACGGTTGGCACCGTCACCGAGATCCACGACTACCTGCGCCTGCTCTACGCCCGCGCGGGCACGCCGCACTGCCCCGATCACAATCTCGCGCTGCAGGCGCAGAGCGTATCGCAGATGGTCGATGCCGCACTGGCCCTGCCGGAAGACACGAAGCTGATGATCCTGGCGCCCGTGGTATCGGACCGCAAGGGCGAACATACCGATCTGTTCGACTCGATGCAGGCGCAGGGTTTCGTGCGTTTCCGCATCCGCTCGGGCGGCGGCACCGCGCACGAGGCCGAGGCCCGCGTCTACGAGATCGACGCGCTGCCCAAGCTCAAGAAGACCGAGAAGCACACGATCGAAGTGGTGGTCGATCGCGTCAAGGTGCGCGCCGACATCAAGCAGCGCCTGGCCGAATCGTTTGAAACGGCGCTGCGCCTGGCCGACGGCCGCGCGATTGCGCTGGAAATGGACACGGGCCGCGAGTACGTATTCAGCTCGCGTTTTGCCTGCCCGATCTGCTCGTACTCGCTGCAGGAGCTCGAGCCGCGCCTGTTCTCGTTCAACAACCCGATGGGTGCCTGCCCGAGCTGCGACGGCCTGGGCCAGATCACGTTCTTCGATCCGAAGCGCGTGGTGGCCTTCCCGAACCTGTCGCTGGCGTCGGGCGCGATCAAGGGCTGGGATCGCCGCAACCAGTTCTACTTCCAGATGCTGCAGAGTCTGGCGGCGTTCTACGAGTTCGACACCGAGACCCCGTTCGAGGAACTGCCGCCTGAAGTGCAGCAGGTGATCCTGCACGGCTCGGGCGAGGCGGAAATCCCGTTCACCTACATGAACGAACGTGGCCGCACCACGGTGCGCGCCCACGCATTCGAAGGGATCATCCCGAACCTGGAGCGCCGCTATCGCGAAACCGATTCGGTAGCCGTGCGCGAGGAACTGGCCAAGTACCAGAACAACCAGGCCTGTCCGGCCTGTGACGGCACGCGCCTGCGCACGGAAGCGCGCCATGTGAAGATCGGCGACAACGACCAGGCGCGCGCGATCTTCGAGATCAACGGGTTGCCGCTGCGCGACGCGCTGACATACTTCCTGACGCTGAACCTGCACGGCGCCAAGCGTGAGATCGCCGACAAGATCGTCAAGGAAATCACTGCGCGGCTGAACTTCCTGAACAACGTCGGGCTCGACTACCTGTCGCTCGAACGCAGCGCCGATACGCTGTCCGGCGGCGAGGCGCAGCGCATCCGGCTGGCGTCGCAGATCGGCTCGGGCCTGACTGGCGTGATGTATGTGCTCGATGAACCATCGATCGGCCTGCACCAGCGCGACAACGACCGCCTGATCGACACGCTCAAGCATCTGCGCGACATCGGCAATTCCGTACTGGTGGTGGAGCACGACGAGGACATGATCCGTGCGTGCGACTACGTGGTCGACATCGGCCCCGGCGCGGGCGTGCATGGCGGCATGATCGTCGCCGAAGGCACGCCGGGGCAGATCGAGGATTCGGCGGCGTCGCTGACCGGCCAGTACCTGTCCGGCAAGCGACGCATCGAGGTACCGGGCAAGCGCGCCGCACCCGACGAGGAGCGCCTGCTGCGCATCGTCAACGCCACCGGCAACAACCTGCGCAACGTCACCGCCGAAGTGCCCGTGGGCCTGCTGACCTGCATCACCGGGGTGTCCGGCTCGGGCAAGTCGACGCTGATCAACGACACGCTCTATCACGCGGTGGCACGCCACCTGTACGGCTCCACCGCGGAGCCCGCGCCGCATGACCGCATCGAAGGCCTCGAGCACTTCGACAAGGTCATCAACGTCGACCAGAGCCCGATCGGCCGCACGCCACGCTCGAACCCGGCCACCTACACGGGCCTGTTCACGCCGATCCGCGAACTGTTCGCGGGCGTGCCGTCTGCCAAGGAGCGCGGCTACGATCCGGGCCGCTTCTCGTTCAACGTGAAGGGCGGCCGCTGCGAGTCGTGCCAGGGCGATGGTGTGATCAAGGTGGAAATGCACTTCCTGCCGGACGTCTACGTGCCGTGCGACGTCTGCCACGGCCAGCGCTACAACCGTGAAACGCTGGAAGTGCTGTACAAGGGCAAGAGCATCTCCGAAGTGCTCGACCTGACGGTGGAGCAGGCGCATGAGTTCTTCAGCGCCGTACCCGTGGTGCGCCGCAAGCTGCAGACGCTGCTGGATGTGGGTCTGGGCTATATCCGCCTGGGCCAGTCGGCCACCACGCTGTCGGGCGGCGAGGCGCAGCGTGTGAAGCTGGCGCTGGAGCTGTCCAAGCGCGACACGGGCCGCACGCTCTATATCCTCGACGAGCCGACCACGGGCCTGCATTTCCACGATATCGAACTGCTGCTGAAGGTCATCCAGAAGCTGCGCGACCACGGCAACACGGTTGTGATCATCGAGCACAATCTCGACGTCATCAAGACCGCCGACTGGCTGATCGACATGGGCCCCGAAGGTGGCGCCGGCGGCGGCCAGGTGATTGCGAAGGGGACGCCGGAAACCGTGGCGGCCAGCAAGGCGAGTTTTACCGGGAAGTATCTGGCGCCGTTGTTGAAGCGGGGGTAGGACTCGGCGGCGTGTGCGCCGCCGCCTGACAAGACCGCTAGCGAACCTCTGCGACCTCGGCCACCTTCTCCGCCGAGTCATCCTTCATCCGGCTGCGGTTCATCATCCCCGCCTGTTCAAGCACCGGATACGCCGTGGCACAGAACAGCGAATTGAGCCGCTTCAGCTCGGCGATGAGATCCAGGTGCAGCGAGCTCGTTTCGATGCTCTCCACGGTCTGCACGGCCACGCGCTGCAGATGCGACCGGGCCAGTTCGCGCTCGAGGTCGCGGAAAGCGGCCTTCTCCGCCATCAGCTGCTGCGCACTGCGCAGGTCACCGGTCAGGAACACCGACAGGCCGAGCCGCAGGTTGTTCACCACGCGGCCGTGCATCTCCGCGATCTCCTTCATGCCGGCCTCGGAGAACGCCAGGTTGTGCGCGATCTTCTTCTCCTTGGCATCCACGACCACCCGTTCGATCAGATCCCCCGCGTGTTCGAGATTGATCGTCAGCGAAATGATCTCGGTCCAGCGCTGGCCGTCGCGCTCGTCCAGGGCCTCCGTGCTGATCTGCGTCAGGTAGAGCTTGATCGCGGTGTAGAGATCATCCACCTCGTTGTCGATGCGGCAGGTGGCGTTGGCCAGCTTGAGGTCGTTGGTCCGCAACACGCGTAGCAGGTTGTCGAGCATCTGCTCGATGCGGTCGCCGATGCGCAGCACCTCGCGTGCCGCGTTGGACAGTGCGAGCGTAGGGGTGGACAGTGCGGCGGGGTCGAGGTGGCGAGGCGTGACCTGGCTGTCGCCGGTATTGCGGCCCGGCAGGATCGCCTCGCACAGACGCGCCAGCGGCGCCGTTGCGCCGAGCAGCACGATTGCCAGGACCACGTTGAACAGCAGGTGGAAGTTCACGATCTGGCGTTGCGGCTCGCCGCCAAGCAGTGCCAGCAGCCCCTCGGCCTGCGACAGCAGCGGCAGCGCGATCAGGCAACCGAGCAGGCGCGACAGCAGGTTGCCCATTGTCACGCGCTTGCCCGGCTGGTTGTTGCCCGAGGTCGACAGCAGCGCGGAGATCCCCGAGCCGAGGTTGGCGCCCAGCACCAGGGCCATCGCCACGTGGATCGACACCACCCCGGCCGAGGCCAGCGCGCCACAGAAAAGCACCATGGCGAGGCTGGAATAGCAGAGGATGGTCAGGACCGCGCCGATCAGCATGTCCAGCGCGGGGTCGCCGGTCAGCGTGCTGAACAGCACCTTGACGCCGGCGGCCTGCACCACGGGGCGCGTGGCAATCGAAATCAGCTCGAGCGCCAGCGTGATCAGGCCCAGCCCGATCAGCACGCGGCCCACATGCCCGGCCTTGCTGCCCTTCCACGACAGATGCAGGATCACGCCGACAAAGATCAGCAGCGGCGACAGCCAAGACAGGTCGAGCGAGAACACCTGCACCATCAGCGCGGTACCCACGTTCGCGCCAAGCATGATCGCAAGCGCGGGCGCCACCGCGATCAAACCCTGACCCACGAACGAACTGACGATGACGGCCGTCGCGTTGCTGCTCTGGACGAGCCCGGTCACGCCCACACCGGCAAGGAAAGCGGTGAACCGGTTGGACACGCTGATCGAAAGCACGTGGCGCAGATTGGCACCGTACACGCGCAGGATGCCGACTTTGACGATGTTGGTGCCCCAGATCAGGAGCGCCACGCCGGAGAGAAGGTGTAGCAGAACGCCCATTTTGCGGCCCTCTTTGTGACCGGTGCCGGCAGGGCAGAAGCGAGGCGTGCAGCCCGGTCATCGCGTTGTTTTTCAAGGGGGCATTATGCGCCCCCCCTGTCACACCGGGCAAATGGAAGCGACCGGAAGGCCCGAAGGCCTGGATGCCTCAGTGGCCCGCGAAATCGCAGACCGTGAACAGTTGCAGGCCGCTGGCCTGCAGCAGCTTCGAGCCGCCGAGCTCCGGCAGGTCGACGATCGCACCGCCCTCCACCACCGTGGCGCCGAGCCGCTCCAGCAGCTTGCGGCCGGCCATCATCGTGCCGCCCGTGGCAATCAGGTCGTCGATCAGCAGCACGCGGTCACCCGGCTTGCAGGCATCGGCGTGGATCTCCACCGTGGCACTGCCATATTCGAGCTCGTACTCCTCCGCCACGGTCTGGAACGGCAGCTTGCCCTTCTTGCGGATCGGCACGAAGCCGAGGTTCAGCTCGTACGCGATGATCGACCCGAGGATGAATCCGCGTGCGTCGATACCGGCCACGAGGTCCAGCTTCTGGTCCATGTAGCGATGCACGAATACGTCGATCAGTACGCGCAGCGTCTTGGGGTTTTGCAGCAGCGGCGTGATGTCGCGGAACATGACGCCAGGCTGCGGCCAGTCCGGCACGGTGCGGATGCGGTCACGCAGATAGCCGCTGACATCGCCAAGATCGGGGGACTGGATGTTTGAGTTCGCCATGAAGAAATACGTGGAATGTGAAATTTCGCGCCGCGCGGTAACGGGCTACCACCCATGTCCCAAACCGCCGCCGCACAATGGCCCGGCTGTTTGGACATCCGCAACCCGCAAAGATACAGGAGACAACCGTGGCCAAGAAGATCTTGATGCTGGCAGGCGACTTCGCCGAGGACTACGAAACCATGGTGCCGTTCCAGGCACTGCAGATGGTGGGCCACACGGTTCACGCGGTCTGCCCGGACAAGAAGGCCGGCGATCATTGCGCCACGGCCATCCATGATTTCGAGGGCGACCAGACCTACACGGAGAAGCGCGGCCACAACTTTACGCTGAATGCCACGTTCGCGGACGTCGATCCGGCAAAGTATGACGCGCTCGTCATTCCCGGTGGCCGCGCCCCCGAATACCTGCGGCTGAACGACCGCGTGCTCGAGATCGTGCGTCACTTCGCCCAGGCCAACAAACCGATCGCCGCGGTCTGCCATGGCGCTCAACTGCTTGCCGCGGCCGGCGTGCTGGAAGGCCGCACCTGCTCCGCCTACCCGGCCTGCGCGCCCGAAGTCCGGCTTGCTGGCGGCAAGTACGCCGACATCCCGGTAGACCAGGCGCATACCGACGGCAACCTGGTGACCGCACCGGCGTGGCCCGCCCATCCGGCCTGGCTGGCGCAGTTCCTTGCGGTGCTCGGGACGCGGATCGTAGAGTAGAGGCTTCCGAACGCGGCTCGGGCCATCCGGCCGAGGCCGCGCCGCACGGGAGTGTCCATGTGTGAGATCTTCATCCGGGCCAATCCGGACTCGTACCAGACCCAGTCCCGGTCGCTACGCCTGCACGGCATGGCGACCAGCATCCGGCTGGAAACCCTGTTCTGGGAAGTCCTCGAGGAACTGGCGCAGCGCGACGGCATGACCGTCAACCAGTTGCTGACGCGGCTGCACGACGAACTTGCCGAACACCGCGGCGAGGCTTCGCTATCGGCCAACTTCGCGTCGTTCCTGCGCGTGTGCTGCATGCGATACTTACTGCTGCAGAACGACGGACGCATCCCGGCGGATACGAATGTGCCGATCCGGTCGCTCGATGCCCGGGCCGTTCTCCGGGACCTGCCGGCGTCGTGGGTGGAAGCGGAAAGTTCTCCCCTCCCACACGAGGGAGAGAGGGCTGGGGAGGGGGCTCGGCGACCGAATCCACGACCAGCCGCAATTTGAACCTCACTGCCCTCTCACCCAACCCGCCTCCCACGATGTAAGACAGGAAAGAACGTCCTTAATCCCGCACCAGCCGCTCCTCCGCCGATTCCAGCGCCTCCGGCGTCCCGCGCAGCACCACGATGTCGCCGGGTTCCAGCACCGTGTCGGGCTCCGGGTCGAACGCGCGGATGCCGCGACGGCGCACCGCCGTGACCTCGACGCCGATCCTTTCCAGCCCCAGCGCGCCGAGCCTCCGGCCCACGGACGTATGCTCCGGCCCGAGTGAAACCGAGTGCAGCCGCACCGTATCGCGCTCGACCATGTCTTCCTCATCGTCCCGGCCGTGGAAATAGCCGCGCAGCAGGCTATAGCGCGCGTCGCGAGCCTGTTGCACGCCGCGCACCACGCGGCGCATCGGCACCCCGAGCAGCACCAGCGCATGCGAGGCCAGCATCAGGCTGCCCTCGATGATTTCCGGTACCACCTCGGTTGCACCGGCCTTCTGGAGCGTGTCGAGCTCGGAATCGTCGACGGTCCGCACGATCACCGGCAGCGCGGGCGCCAGTTCCTGCACGTGGTGCAGCACTTTCACCGCGGACGGCGTATTGGCATACGTCACGACCACCAGCGCCGCGCGATGGATACCGGCCGCGATCAGCGCCTCGCGCCGGCCGGCATCGCCATAGACCACGGTATCGCCCGCCGCCGCCGCATCGCGCACGCGGTCGGGGTCGAGATCGAGCGCCACATAGGTGATGCCCTCGCGCTCCAGCATGTGGGCCAGGTTCTGCCCGCTGCGGCCATAGCCGCAGATGATCGCGTGCTTTTCGGTTTGCAGGCTCTGCGCCGCAATCCGCGTCATGTTCAGCGACTGCAGCAGCCATTCGTTGGCGGCAAAGCGCAGCACGATGGCATCGCTGTACTGGATCAGGAATGGCGCGGCCAGCATGGATAGCAGCATCGACGCCAGGATCACCTGGATCAGCACCGGGTCCACCAGCCCCATGCCGTCGATCTGGTTCAGCAGCACGAACCCGAACTCGCCAGCCTGCGCCAGGCCCAGGCCGGTACGGATGGCCACCCCCTGCCGGGAGCCGAACACGCGCGCCAGCGCGGCAATCAGCACCAGCTTGAACACGATCGGCACGATCAGCAGGCCCAGCACCAGCCAGATGTGATCGAGCACCACCCTGACATTCAGCAGCATGCCGATCGTGACGAAAAACAGCCCAAGCAGCACATCGCGGAAAGGCTTGATGTCTTCCTCCACCTGATGGCGGTAGGGCGTTTCCGAGATCAGCATGCCGGCCATGAACGCGCCGAGCGCCATCGAAAGCCCCAGCCGCTCGGTCAGCGCGGCCATGCCCAGCGTGACCAGCAGCAGGTTCAGCATGAAGAGTTCCTGCGACCGGCGTGCTGCCACGATATGGAACCAGCGGCTCATCAGGCGCTGGCCCAGGAAGAAGATCGCGCCCAGGGCCACGACGATCTTCACGGTGGCCAGCCCCAGCGCGAAGGCCAGATCACTGGGATCGCGCGACAGCGCGGGAATGACGATCAGCAGCGGCACCACGGCCAGGTCCTGGAACAGCAGGATGCTGATGATGTTGCGTCCGTGCTCGCTTTCCAGCTCCATGCGCTCGGCAAGCATCTTGGAGACGATGGCCGTGGAAGACATCGCCAGTGCCCCGCCCAGCGCCACCGAGGCCTGCCAGGACAGCGGGAACAGCCAGTTGAACAGCCAGCTCGCGGGAATCACGGCCAGCATCGACAGGATGACCTGCGAGCCACCCATCCCGAACACCAGCCGCTTCATCGCGCGCAGCTTGCTCAGGCTGAATTCGAGCCCGATCGAGAACATCAGGAAGACCACGCCGAATTCGGCCAGGTATTTGGTCTGGCCCGTATCGGCGGCCAGCCCCAGCGCGTGCGGGCCGATCAGGATGCCCACCGCCAGGTAGCCAAGCATCGGCGGCAGTTGCAACATGCGGAACGCCACCACGCCGAATACGGCGGCGGCCAACAGCACCAGGGTCAGTTCCAGCGGAGAATGCATCGGCAGGCTTGAAAAGGGTACCAGCCGGGCACGCGCGCCGTCCCGGCATTTGCGCCCCGCCGGCAAAAGACGGCAAGCGCGGCGGTCGTCACGGCAGGATCAGGCTGGAAAGCCGGGCCAGACGCCATCGCATTCGTTGGTATACTCCGACGCCATGATAGCCAATTTCGATGCGAATCGAGCACTCAGGCTCGCCCGCCAGACACTTCAGATCGAAGCCGACGCCGTTTCCGCGCTGGCCGGCCGGCTGACGCCCGCGTTCACCCATGCAGTCGAGATGATTCTCGGCTGCACTGGCCGCGTTGTCGTATCCGGCATCGGCAAGTCCGGTCACATCGGCCGCAAGGTGGCCGCCACGCTGGCATCCACCGGCACGCCGTCGTTCTTCGTGCACCCGGCCGAGGCCAGCCATGGCGATCTCGGCATGATCACGCGCGACGACGTGCTGATCGCCTTCTCCAATTCCGGCGAGACCTCCGAACTGCTGGCGATCATCCCGATTGTCAAGTGCATCGGCGCGGGCTTGATTTCGATTACTGGCAATCCCGAATCCAATCTGGCCAAGCTGTCCGACGCCCATCTCGACGGCGCGGTGGCACAGGAAGCCTGCCCGCTGAACCTGGCTCCGACGGCAAGCACCACCGCCGCGCTGGCGCTGGGCGACGCGCTGGCCGTGGCCGTGCTCGACGCGCGCGGCTTCGGCGAAGAAGATTTCGCGCGCTCGCACCCCGGCGGCGCGTTGGGTCGCAAGCTGCTGACCCACGTGCGCGATGTCATGCGCACCGGCAACGCCGTGCCCGAGGTTCGCGAAAGCACGCCGCTCGCCCAGGCGCTGATGGAAATCACGCGCAAGGGCATGGCCATGACCGCCGTGGTCGATCCGGATGGCCGCGCCGTGGGCGTGTTCACCGATGGCGACCTGCGCCGCCTGCTGGAAACCCCGCGCGACTGGAAAACCGTGCCGATCGGCGAGGTCATGCACCATAACCCGCGTACGGTGCATCAGGACCAGCTCGCCGTTGAAGCCGTGCAGATCATGGAAACGAACCGCATCAACCAGTTGCTCGTCGTCGATGGCGACGGCCGCCTGGTGGGCGCGCTTCATATCCATGACCTGACCCGCGCCAAGGTCATCTGAGCAATGCCGGACTTCCTGTCCAGACTCGCCGGCCTCGTGATGCGGCTGCTGCCGCTGCTGCTGATGGCGATCGTGGCCGGCAGCACGTTCTGGCTCGTGCAGATCAACTCTCCGCACGAGGACACCAAGGCGGCGCAGGTCAAGCGGCACGTCCCCGACTACTACATGGATCGCTTCTCGGCCACGGAGCTGGCAGAGGATGGCAATACCAAGATTCGCTTCATCGGCGTGAAGATGGTCCACTTCGAGGACGACCAGACCTACGAGGTGACCACGCCGTCGATGCGCAACTACGAGCCGGACCGCCCGCCGGTCACCGCCAACGCGGACCGCGGCGTGATGAATGCCGAGGGGTCGATCATCGACCTGTACGGCAATGCGTTCATCGTCCGCCAGGCGGGAGTCGACGTCTCCAAGGACCCGCGCATGACCGCGGCCTCGCAGTACTTCCAGCTCCTGGTCAACGACGACATCGTCAAGACCGACAAGCCGGTGGAACTGACGCGCGGGCCGTCGGTGATGAACGCCAACGGCCTGATCTTCAACAACGTCACCCGCGAAGTACAATTGCTGGGTAACGTTCGCGGCACCATTATCATGAATTCGCCGGGGCAGGCCAGGACCCAGTGATATCGGGAAATGCGTCCCGACGTCCGCCTGACACGCCGTCCTTTCCTCATCGCTAGCCAAACATGACTGCTTCCCTGACGACATTGGTCTGTCGCCGCACTGCGCCCGCCTTGCTGGCCGCTATCGCTGCTCTCACCGCGCTCGGCCTGACCCTGGCCCAGCCGGCATTCGCCGAACGCGCGGACCAGACGAAGCCGCTGGTGCTGGAAGCCGACAACGCCAGCTACGATGACGTCAAGCAGATCTACACGCTGACTGGCAACGTGGTGCTGACCAAGGGCACGATGGTGCTGAAATCGGACGCCGCCGAACTGCGCACCGATCCCGAGGGCTACCAGTACGCGATCGCCACGTCCAAGCCGGGCCATCAGGCCTATATCCGCCAGAAGCGCGACGGTGTGGACGAATATATCGATGGCTGGGGCGACCGTATCGAATACGACGGCAAGTCCGAGATCAACAAGCTGATCGGCAACGCCCGTGCGGCACGTGTTTCCGGTGTCGGCGCGAAAATCCTTGACGAAATCCGCGGTGCGGTGATCACTTACGACAGCCGCAACGAGTTCTATACCGCCACCGGCGGCGAGAA
This sequence comes from Cupriavidus sp., assembly GCA_019236395.1. Taxonomy (GTDB): domain Bacteria; phylum Pseudomonadota; class Gammaproteobacteria; order Burkholderiales; family Burkholderiaceae; genus Cupriavidus. Next base: position 72 of record JAFAJB010000252.1, on the reverse strand, counting down.
CAACACGACCGCCGGCAACTCGTCGGGCCGCGTGCGCGCCGTGCTGTCGCCGCGCTCGACCCAGGCCAGCAG
>JAFAJB010000183.1 GCA_019236395.1 Cupriavidus sp. | reverse complement strand
GTTCTCCCTGCTGCACGGCGCAAGTCGAGCAGATCGGTTGAAAAACCTGAAAAAAGGGGGCTTGCAAAACGGTGAGAATGCTTTATAATCGCCGCTTCGCCAGAAACGCAGAAACGCAGTAACTCTGGCGGCAAGCAGTGGTAAATGGCAGTAACTATGGGGCTATAGCTCAGCTGGGAGAGCGCTTGCATGGCATGCAAGAGGTCAGCGGTTCGATCCCGCTTAGCTCCACCAAGTTTCTGTCCCCTTCGTCTAGAGGCCTAGGACATCACCCTTTCACGGTGAGTACAGGGGTTCGAATCCCCTAGGGGACGCCAAATATTGGACGTAATCAAACGTTCAGTTGGCTGTCCGGAGCGATGCTCCGAGCAGCAACCGACAAAGGAGCGGTAGTTCAGTCGGTTAGAATACCGGCCTGTCACGCCGGGGGTCGCGGGTTCGAGTCCCGTCCGCTCCGCCAGACTGAGCCCGCTTGGGTGAAACCAAGCGGGTTTTTATTTGGGTGAGAGATGATTATTTTATAATCATTTCCTGATTTACCCGAGGCTAATGTTTTCGGTCTCGAAAGATCAAAATATAATCGCTTCTTCGCAAGAAGAAATGATATTGCAGGGCCAGGAATTTCGGGGCTATAGCTCAGCTGGGAGAGCGCTTGCATGGCATGCAAGAGGTCAGCGGTTCGATCCCGCTTAGCTCCACCAGGATTTACGAAGCACTTTCGGCAGTAAAAAAAGTGTTTGAAGTTGCGAAAATTCTGCTAGAATGGCGGACTTCGCAGCAGTAGACGGAAACGTTGCTTGCAACAGATTTCTGTCCCCTTCGTCTAGAGGCCTAGGACATCACCCTTTCACGGTGAGTACAGGGGTTCGAATCCCCTAGGGGACGCCAATTTTTGGACGTAATCAAACGTCCAGTTGGCTGTCCGGAGCGATGCTCCGAGCAGCAACCGACAAAGGAGCGGTAGTTCAGTCGGTTAGAATACCGGCCTGTCACGCCGGGGGTCGCGGGTTCGAGTCCCGTCCGCTCCGCCAATATTAGAAATGCCCGCGCAAGCGGGCATTTTTTTTGTCTATACGGAGTGGAGAGAGCCGCCTGCGCGGCTCCCGGCGGGATCTCGAAGGGATTCGCTTGTAAGCGAATCCGCGGCCTGCGGGATGTAGGCGAGTCCCGTCCGCTCCGCCAAAAATTGAAAATGCCCGCGCAAGCGGGCATTCTTTCATCCGTACGTAGCGGAGAGGGCTGACGAAGAGAACTGACAAGCAGCTCGCTCTTCACGCCACGCGACTGACCTTCATGAAATACCGTACCAGCAACGTGCCAGCGATCGCAAGGCTGATGCTGTTGGCCAGCCAGAAGCCCGATGCGCCGCGCGTGAAGGCTGGTAGCGCCTCGATCAGTCCGAAGCCCATCACGTACCCGCCACCAAGCCCTACGCCCCAGAGCGATGCCGCATAGATCAGCGTCGGAATCAGAGCGATCTTGTACGCGCGGAGAATGAATGCGCTCATGACCTGCACGGCGTCAAACGTCTGATAGAACGCCACAAACAGCACGAGCGGCAGCGCCTTGGCGACCACTTCGGGGTCCTTCACATAGGCATGCAATAACGGTTCGCGCAGCAGCCAGAGGAGGGCACCCGTCAGCAGTGCCAGGCTTGCGCCAAAACGGATGCCGCGCCAGGCAATGCGCCGTGCGGTGGCCATCTCGCGTGCGCCGATCGACTGGGCGACCAGTGTCGAGGTGGCGATCGATAGCGAGAGCGGAATCATGTACGCCACGGCGCTCAGGTTGGCGATGATCTGGTGGCCGGCCAGCGTCTCGGTGCCCAGGCGCGTGATGAAGATCGACATCAGCGTGAATGACGTGATCTCGATCAGGTAGGTGAGCCCCATCGGCACGCCCAGACGCAGCAGCGGATGGATTCGGTCCCAGCGCGGCCATTCCCACTGGGCGAAGATTTTCAGCGGGCGGTAGGCGGTGCCACGGCACAGGATCAGCAGTCCGGACAGGCACCAGGCCCAGCTGATGAGCGTCGATGCCAGCGCGCATCCGGGGCCGCCCATCGGCGCCAGACCGAGGCCGCCGTCGATAAACCACGCGTTGAGCGGTACCTTGAGGGCGAGTCCGCCAATCTGCAGTGCGGTCACCATGATCGGGCGCGACAGCGCATTGTTCAGCGCCATGTAGATGCGGAAGCCCAACGCTGCCGGCAGGCCGAACGCTCCAATATGGAGATAGGCCGCTGCCTTGTCGATCAGTTCGGGCGGGGCATGGGCGAATTGGAGCAGCGGCGTGGGAAACAGCAGCAGCAACATGCCGGGGATTGCCAGGGCCAGGCCCAGCCACGCGGCCTGGCGCACCTCGACACCGATTTCGCCGGAGCGTCCGGCCCCATAGAGCTGTCCTGCAACCGGTGCTAGCGCCTGCAACACGCCCATCAGGCTGACGTAGACCGTGATGTAGATCGACCCGCCCAGTCCCACGGCGGCGAGGTCCGTCGCCGATGCGCGGCCGGCCATGATGGTGTCTATGACACCAAAGGCGATGACGGCAAGTTGTCCTACCAGGACCGGGGCGGCCAGATGGGTGATCCGACGAATGTCGTGCAGGGCGCTGCTCATCGTCCTTATGGTTTTGGGCGCCAGTCTGCGAGCCTGCGTGTCACCGCCTGGAAGGGCCCAGGCGGCGCGCGATCAGGGTTCGCGCGGCAGACGACGCGATTGTGTCTGTCGCGGCGCGTTCATGTGCGACATATCGACAAGCCGATACATGCGGAAACGCTCGTCGCGGTCTGCTGGGCGGCGGCCTTCCCAGATCAGGCGCCATTCGAAATGGGAAATGCTGCTCGGTGCGCCGTAGTCGACGGCATCGTGCCGCAGCAGCACATCGCAGCCATCCTCGGGGCCGCCGAAGCGGATATGGCCGAAGTACGCGAACGATGCGAGCTGGGCATCGCCCATACGGATCGGCTGCACGCAAGTGTACGTAGGCGGCAGGGCCAGCGCGGCTGCCTGTGCAACGTCGCGATAGGTCTTGCCATAGTTGATCGATGGCAGCCACAGCGTCATCGCCATGACCCACATCAGCGTGGTGCCCGCGGCAGAGATGACCACCGGGCGCCAGATCTGCTTCGGCGCGCGTGACAGGCGCCAGCGCACAATCAGCACCCACGCGAGGGTCACTGCCAGCGCAATGAGAACGGCGCTGATCGTGAACGTATGCTGGAATCCCGGCAACTGCCGGAACACGTTATTGGCGATGCGAGGTGGCCAGCCCGTGGTCTTGGCGGCCCAGAGGAACCAGATCGTGCCGCCCAGAATCGTGAAGAAGAGCAGCGAGAACCAGTCGATCGCGTTGATCGCGGCACGCGGTAGCGTTGGCAGCGCGAAGGCGGCCAGAATGGCCATCGGCGGCAGCAGCAGGATGAACTGCACGTCGCCCGGACTGCGCAACAAGACCAGCAGCAGAAACAGCGCGGCCAGGACCGAAAGGGGCAGCGTCACGTGGGGCGCACGACGCATGCCGCGCCACGACAGCCACGCGAAGGTGGCGATCGGCCATACGGGCCACGAGAAGAGGAAGAAGTTGCGCGCGATGAAGCCGGTCGTGAAAAGCGTAGGTGGACCATACGTGTGCCGATCGTAGCGGGCCCATTCGCGGATATAGGTCACGGCATCGTCAGTGACAGTCGCGCCGAAGTACACCGCGGCCATCCATGCCACGATGATCGCAATGGCGATCGGCAGCCCGATCGCCACCAGCCGCTTCTGCGGCAGCGGCTTGCAGAACAGCCCGCCCACAAATGTGGCTGCAAGCAGTGACGCAGGCAGGATCGGTCCGCTAGCCAGGCACAGGGCGCCCAGCCCGATGCCGAACCAGAGGCTGCCTTGCAAGGGCTTGTCGAGGCTGCGCACCAGGCCGTGGAGGATGAAGGCGATCAGGCAAACCTGTCCGACCTGCGCGGTAGTCTCGTGGCCGCGCAGCGCCAGGCCGACGCAGGCCAGGAAGATCAGCAGCGCGCCATCGGCGAGGGCCCGGCCGTAGGACCGTGCATCGGGCTGACCGCCGAACGCGAAGGCGAACGGTTGCACTTCGTCGCGGCGGCCCAGCAGATACGTGGAATACCAGATCAGCGCGCAGGTGGCGAAGTAGAACAGGGCAGTGGCGAGCCGTGCGGCGTCCGGCGCGCCAAGCCAGCCGCCGAACAGGCGGATCATCCCGCCGCCCACCCAGAACACGAGCGGGCCATCTTCGCTGAATGGCCGGCCGACGATGTTCGGCATCAGCCAGTCCTGCAGGTTGCCGGTACCAAGCTGCCACATCACGCCGAAACCCGCTGCATCCTCGTTCTTCCATGGATCGCGGCCGAACAGGCCGGCTAGTCCGTAGATGATGCAGATCGCCAGCAGCAGCGCGCGCGGCAGGGCGCCAGTGGCGGCGGCGGTCAGATGGACGGGAGAGGTCTTGGCTTGGCTCATCGGCAGGTGGTCGTGCATGTGACCCTGGCGCATTCAAGTGCCATTCTGGGGCCACAAATGCAAAGAGGCAGCCGATGCTGCCTCTTTGTCAGGTCGCGCACAACGGGAGCATCTGTCCAGCGTTGTGCGGCAAGCGCTTGCAATAAGCGGGGCGATTACTTCTTTGCGGCGCCCAGCTTGCTGCCGAACTTCTGGCGGAACTTCTCGACGCGGCCGGCCGTGTCCATGATCTTTTGCGTGCCGGTGTAGAACGGGTGCGATTCCGACGACACTTCGATCTTGGCCAGCGGGTAGGTCTTGCCTTCGTGTTCGATCGTGTCCTTGGTCTGGATCGTCGAGCGGGTCACGAACTTGAAGTCGTTCGACACGTCGTGGAACAGGACTTCGCGATAATTCGGGTGAATGCCTTCTTTCATGGTGCTTCCTTTCTGGTTGGGTAGCCAGTCCGCTCGATGTGCCGCAGCTTCAAAAGCTTGCGGCGAGCGAACCACTTGCCGATAACGGGCAAACCGGGATTATGGCAGAGAAACAAGCCGCTACGCAACAAGCGGAGCAATTTTGCGGCGGCGCGGCGAGCAAACGCATAAAGTGTTGTTTTAGTATCTTTCGGCTGGATCCTGTCGATAGAACTTTGCCAGGGCATCGTAAAGTGTTGGCCAGTACTGTCGCAGGCCGGTTGGCTCGACGAAAAATGCCTCTGACGCCACTGCAAAAAACTCGCTTGGCGCTTCGCATCCATAGGGGTCGATCACTTGCAGCCGGGGCGGCAGCCGCTCCGGATGGTCCCAGGTGCGATCGGGCACGGCATCGCAGGCTTCGGCAAATGTGTCGTATTCGGTCAGAAAGGTCTCAGCCCACTGCTCCGGATTGATCGTTGGATGCAGCACGCGCGAAAACGGGGGTACGCCATCGGCCTCGCCATCGAGCATGTCGAGCTTGTGGGCGAACTCGTGAATGACCACGTTGTAGGTATCCGCGGGCAGGGCATGGTCCGCAGCCAGCCCGGCACCTGGCGTGGCCACGTCCTGCCATGACAGGATCACCGGGCCGTGCTCCCAGGCTTCGCCGCTGGCTTCTTCCTCGATGCCGTGCACCAGTCCGATATCTTCGAAGCCAACGTCCTCCTGGATGGTCTTGCGAATCACGAACTCGCCTGGGTACAGCACGATGCCATGCCAGCCGCGATACCACTCGATGCCAAGCTTCAGGATCGGCACGCAAGCCTGCGCCGCCACGCTGACCACCATCTCGTCGGTCAGCTCCATATCGTGTGCGGTCGAGTATTCCTTGTTGGCGATGAACAGCGTGGCAAGCTCGCGCAACGTGGTAAGATCGGCGTCATCATAGCGCTGTATGAAGGGCAGGGCGGCCACGGTATGCGTCCAGAGCTCGTCGGGAATCGCATAGTGGGCAAGCTTGCGCTCCTTCGAGCGGGCGCGCAGAAAGCTGGTCAGTTTTCCGAACATGGTTCTGGCAGGCGTGGAAGCAGAGGCGGCAGCAGGGGCGGAAACAAAAAAGGCGCACCCAAGGGTACGCCTTTTTTGCGCGATGGCCTATTGGACCTATTGGCTGGGCATCAGCCGCCGCGGCGCATCAGATCGAAGAACTCCGCGTTGTTCTTGGTCGGCTTCATCTTGTCCAGGATGAACTCCATCGCCTGCACTTCATCCATGTCCGAGATGAACTTGCGCAGGATCCAGATCTTCTGGAGGATGTCCGGCTTGATCAGCAGCTCTTCACGGCGCGTACCCGACTTGTTCAGGTTGATGGCCGGATAGACGCGCCTTTCAGCCAGGCGGCGCTCGAGGTGCACTTCCATGTTGCCGGTGCCCTTGAACTCTTCGTAGATCACGTCGTCCATGCGGCTGCCCGTTTCAATCAGCGCCGTGGCGATGATGGTCAGCGAGCCGCCTTCTTCCAGGTTACGGGCGGCGCCGAAGAAACGCTTCGGACGCTGCAGGGCGTTGGCGTCCACACCGCCAGTCAGCACCTTGCCCGATGCCGGCACCACGGTGTTGTAAGCGCGGGCCAGACGCGTGATCGAGTCCAGCAGGATCACCACGTCGCGCTTCAGTTCCACCAGGCGCTTGGCTTTCTCGATGACCATTTCGGCCACCTGCACGTGACGGATCGCCGGTTCGTCGAACGTCGATGCCACCACTTCGCCGCGCACCGAGCGCTGCATCTCGGTCACTTCTTCCGGGCGCTCGTCGATCAGCAGGACGATCATGTAGCACTCGGGATTGTTGCGCAGGATGCTGCTCGCGATGTGCTGCAGCATGATGGTTTTACCGGCTTTC
>JAFAJB010000128.1 GCA_019236395.1 Cupriavidus sp. | reverse complement strand
GCAAATGCGGTTGGGGTGAAGTTGCCGGGAATTGGTACCGAAGGCGCCACGACCGAGACCATTATCGCCAACGCTGCTGCGCATGCCTTGATTGGTTGTGCGGCGCAGGGATTGACCGGGGGAGATTGCGCGGGCGGTGCGATTGGCGGGGCGGCCAGTGCGATTGCGGCCCCGTTGATCCGCGATGGGGTCTACGCCGACAGCCCGGTGGTGAACTACAGCGATGACCCTGTGCGTCAGGCGGTGACGGTGGGCCTAGCGACGCTCATTGGTGGGGCCACGGGCCAGTTGCTGGGAGCGAATGCCACGTCTGCAGCGCAGGCGGCGCAAAACGAGGCGCTGAACAATGCGACCTCGACAGGTCCGGCACGTGGCATTGCGAATCGTGAAAATGCACGGCTGACGAAGCTGTGCGAGCCAAATTGCACGCAGGAGGACTTCAACCGCATCGATACCCAGGTACGACAGGTGGAGGCGGCGGCGACGCTTGCCAAGATGAACAACCTGACGCCAGAGCAGACGATGAAGCTGGCCGACACGTTGTCGAACCTGTTGCCGTACTATGGGTCGGCGGCGATGCTGTACCAGGCGGTAACGGGGCAGACCCTGAGTGGCCAGGAGCTGGGGACGGCGGACCGGTGGTTGTCGGGGATTCTGGGGGCGATTCCGGCGGGCGCAGCGGCCTACGGCAAGATCAGCGAGTTTGTGGCGGCAAAGGGCATTGGTGGAGGTGCAACCGGGACGGTCTGGGACTCAATAAAGGCGACGCAGCCAACCTATCCGGGGTCCGTCATTCCCAAGTCTTTTGAGATGTCATTGCCAAATGGGCAAAGTGTTTGGGTGCATGGCAATGCGACCGAGCATTTGGCTGAATATGCTCAGATGGTGGCTACAAACAATCCTCCAAATGTTGTCCGGCTCACGACACAACAGCAACTGGCGAGCTTGCAGGGAGCCGTGAATACGGCAACACAAGGTAGCGTGCCATACAACCAGCTCGTGAATGTAGGAGGATGGGAGTTGAAGTTTGCCCCGCCGCGACAGCCCGGGCAAATGCCAGCCCTTATCCATGCACTTCCCACAGGAAAGTAATACAAGCCATGATTATCAATATTGAAAAGCCCTTGCGATTGTGCCTTGACGTTGTCGAGACGGATGAACATGTTCCGTCAATGAGGATGCAGATCGCTGTTGATGTGCAGCAGTTCGGACATAAGCTGGCGTATAGGGGTAATGCATGGTTCGACTGCGCAACGTGGGATACGTTTGTTCAGGGGCTAGCCGGACCTGATACAACGAAGATCTCTCTTGTTGATATGGGTGATCACTTCACGTTGACGCTCGGCGTGGTGAGCGGGTGCTTGGAGCTAGCGTGGGAAATGAAGAAGCGTGATACCTCTGGAGCCATTACTACTGCCACGTTCCGTTCTCCGATTGATGCCGATACGTTTGCCCATGTAACGCTTCAGTTCAAAGAGTTCGAACGCTGGTGGTAGTTGTTATTAGTGGCGCGGACATGACGAACCCGGCTTCGGCCGGGTTCGTCGTTTCTGTGGCGCTGCTTACGGCTCTAGAGGTGAGTCGGATACCGTTTGCACGTCATCGACGACGACGTGCTCGCCCTGCAGGTCGAAGCGCACGAACTGGCGCCGACCGTCGGGGAAGCGTTTCTCGACGAGCCCCTTGGGGGTGTCCGGCGTGGAGACGTAGATGGGATTGCCCCGAGCCAGGTGGGCGCGGGCGACCTCGTCACTGTCGTCGTTGGCCATAGCGTCGAAGAGCGCATCCTGCTCGGCGGGCGTCATCTGATCGAACGGTGTCAGCGGAGTCATAACGGCGTGGGACAGTTCAGGTACTTGAATGGTACTTAAAAGGAACATCAAGGGAACTGTTGTGGAACATGCCAGGGGCCAGCAGAACAAAAACTAAACAGTTTGAGTACTTAAACAGTACATCGCGGGGCATGCTGGTGCGCCATCCCCTGCAACCCATGGTCGGAATACGCTCTTTAGCGGCGTTGGCGGGTTGGTTGAGGGGCTCAGCCCGGTCCGATTCCGCCGCAAATCCTGGTCCTATTCTCTCTACACACCATACGCACATCGTTCGATGAGCCCGCAAAGCCAGGCCGCACAAGGGTTAGCGGGAAATTGGATGGTGTCCAGGGGTGCCAATCTGTAATACACGAGGCCCGCCAACCCGCATGAAATCAAGGGTTGAGCGTATTACGTCGTGTTTGCTGGGCGAAGGGAATCCCCGGGGCTGTGGGGTGAGAGCTGTATGGATAGATAAAAAGAGAAAAAGTTGCCCCAACCCCGGTGCCGCAGGCGCCGGGGTGCAAAGAGCCGCTGCCTAGCGGCGATCAGTGCGGAACTTGCGCGAGAACGGTGTCGAGCAAGTCGGAGGCGAGCTTCTGCTTGGATCGCGGCAGTCGGCTGATCTGTTCGACCTGTTGCTGCAATCTCGACGCGGGCCCTGGCTTGGCCGGGAAGCTGTTCGATTCGCCGATCAGATCCGAGATACCTGTTTCCAGCTCGTGGGCCAGCTCCAGCAGCGTGCCAATGGTCCGGGTGCGTGGCCGTGTGGATGTCCTTCAAGGCCCGGATGCTCACCCGCGTGTAGACCTGCGTCGTCTTGATGTCCGCGTGCCCCAGCATCGCCTGGATGAAGCGCACGTCCGCCCCGTTCTCCAGCATCTGCGTGGCCATCGCATGCCGGAACAGGTGGCAACTGCCAATGTTGCCCAGCCCCGCCGCCCGCACGTACACCCGCACCATCTGCGTCATCCGGTTGTCCGAGAACGCCTGGCCCGATACCGTCAGGAACAGCGTGTCATCGTCGCCGGCCGGCGCCAGTTCGGGCCGCACCTCGTCGCGGTATTTCGCCAGCCACGCCAGCGCCCGGTCGCCAATTGGCACCATCCGGTCCTTCTTGCCCTTGCCTTGGCGGATCAGCAGCGTGCCGCGCTCGTCATCGACCCCGCGCTGCTGCAGCCCGATGATTTCCATGCGCCGCATCCCGGTGCTGTACAGCACCTCCAGCATTGCCCGGTCCCGCACCCCCAGCGGCGTCGTCAGGTCCGGCTGCGCCAGCACCCGCTCCACCTCCTCGATGGTCAGCACGTGCTTGGGCAGCCGCTCCTCGACCTTCGGCAGGTCCAGGTCTGCCGCCGGGTTGTACAGGATGCGGTTCTGGCGCACCAGCCAGCGGAACCACTTGCGGATCGGTGTGATGCGTGAAGCTTGGGTGGTCGCCGACAGTGGCGCGCCGTTGGCCTTGCGCTTGAGGAGCACGCACATTCCTGAGGAATACCTTTAGTGGGCTGCAAGTAGCTGAAGGTGGCCGCAAGCTGCGTCAATGAGTAATAGCGACGGCCCGGCTTCGGACGGGATCGTGGCTTCTATGCCCCTTGCCAGCGATATGGGTGGAGGACTTGGCGGCACAGGCGGTGCCGCAGCATTCATTCCTGCTTCAGGAAATGCGGTTGGTTGTCCCTCATGTTCCATATCGAGGTACATGGGAGCTTATGGGTGAGCTATCGGTACATTCTCGGGTAATACAGCGAACCCGAAATATCCCATTGCCGTGAGAAAGATATGGGAATCCAGCCAGAACCGTTCGAACTGAAAGTGATGAAGCTTGCTCTGCGAGGGGAGGTAGCTTGGGTCCGGGAAATGCGAAATCAGCTACCGTAGCTGACAGTTGTCGAGCGTAGTTCAACTGGAAGTGGTTTCACCACCGATTTCAACTGCGCCGATGATGCTCATCCAGTTGTCGTCCCGCAGACGGCCTTCCTGTAAGGGAATATCCTCCTGCGATCAACGCGCGTCGTCGTTGTCCAACAGAGGGACTCGTTAGCTTTATCGTGTGGCTGGGCCCTGATGGAAGGATTCGGCAACTGGAAGCATGCCCATTGACGGACGATCAATGGCCCGATGACTTGTTTGAAGGCTTCTACGCGTTTCAAGACGATTCGGGAAACAGCGTCGAAGAGTAGGTTTTGACGTCACGGGCAAGTCAGCTGCTACTAACTCAAGGTCCAAAACCGCGTCTGGGGCAAAAAAACTCGGAAGGGAACCCGCGTCGGGGCGTTGACCGCCTGCAAAGCCCGGCTTGACAAGGCAGGCATTGGCAGCCTTGGTGACAACATCGCCCAGGGCAATTGGACGCAAGCCGCGAGCCAGCTTGGCAACTACGCTCAGGCGACGGTAGTCCGCTCCGCTATCAGCGCTGGCATCAACACGGCGGTATATGGCGGAAGCTTTGGTCAGGCCTTCGCTGGCGGCCTCGTGCGCGATGCGGCGGCGTTGGCGGCAAATGCGGTTGGGGTGAAGTTGCCGGGAATTGGCACCGAAGGCGCCACGACCGAGACCATTATCGCCAACGCTGCTGCGCATGCCCTGATTGGCTGCGCGGCGCAAGGATTGACCGGGGGCGATTGCGCGGGCGGTGCGATTGGTGGGGCGGCCAGCGCGCTTAGTGCGCCGCTGATCCGGGATGGGATCTACGCCGACAGCCCGGTGCTGAACTATAGCGATGACCGGGTGCGTCAGGCGCTCACGGTTGGCTTGGCGACGCTCATTGGCGGGGCCGCTGGTGCGCTACTGGGGACGAGTGCCACGTCGGCAGCGCTGGCTGCGCAGAATGAGTCGCTAAACAATGCGACCAGTGGTCAGAAAAAGCCTGGTACGCCGGATGAGATCCGGAAGATGCTGGAGCAGGAACGGCGGGCGTTCGGTCAGACGGGATCGGTGCCCAACTCAGGTGGATCGAATGGTCCTGCCATGGTTGGACCGAGCCCGCTTGCACTCGGCGGGGCCAGGAGCGGGTCATCAATTCAGCAGAACAAGGCGGTGGGCGATGCTTACGCCAATCAGACGTACCAAAACGTTCTTGGCGAGATGCCGGACGCTGTTCAAGAGGTAACCGTGAGGACTGCTAGTGGTGTTCGGACCCGACTCGATATCATTGGAACGAGTCCAGCCGGTGGAGTGGTTTGCGTCGAATGCAAGGCGTCGTCTACTGCACCACTGACTCCGAATCAGGCTGCGGCATTCCCGGAAATGGCGGAAACAGGGGCAACCGTGGTCGGGAAGGGCAAACCTGGATTCCCTAGGGGAACTGTAATTCCGCCAACTAGCGTACAGATCGTAAGGCCGGGTACAACGCCAAATACTGGGAAATAGCATGTCCATACTTGATACCAACACTGTTGACTTTATTGGTACGCTTGCCGAGCAAGACCTTGTTGTCCTTAGTATCGCCGATCATCTCGAATGGGGCGAGGGGCTCACAAACGAGCATCTACTCTTGCTTCAGGAAAAGATAAACACCTATCTCCGTTACATTGAGAGCGGCGAGATCTACACAAGCTTTCCATCTGCCAGGGGGAAGAATTTGGCGGTTCGCGTCTACTTCAAGCACGAGCCGCCTCATGAAGCTCAGGCGTTCATTCAGAGTGCAGCCCATATCTTGCAAGGAGGAGGTGTAGGGCTCGAGACAGTTGTCGAACCAGAGAGGGGGCCAGCTCATTGATAGTTGCAGTTTCGGTTGGGTATATCGTTGGCGCCAACCCTGCTGGACGCGTGAAATGAGAGTGATCAAACTGATGGCCGATTACTAATGCTTTCCGCTGTGGGAGGCTTTGCCCGGAGAGGTCGGCAATATTGATCCTGACGAATTGCCAATCTCGCAGGAGCAAAAGGCAAGGCTGACTAGTTGGGCACGCCAGTACGACGAAACCTTAAACATGGACTATCCGCCGGACTCGGGATTCGAAAATCCCGAGGCGGAGGCTGAGTTCAAGCAGGAAGGTCTTCGTCTTGCCGGCCAGTTGAGGACGGAGTTAGGATCCGAGTATGAGATAAGGCCCCACCTCTAACGCTACAGGGCTGCGCGGCGCAGAGCCTGTCGGGTGCAGATTGTGCTGGAGGTGCCATTGGTGGGGCGGCCAGCTCGCTCAGTGCGCCCCATTGATCCGGGACACGGTGTATGCCGATAGCCCGGTGCTGAACTACAGCGATGACCGGGTGCGTCAGGCGCTCACGGTTGGCTTGGCGACGCTGATCGGCGGGGCAGCCGGCGCGTTGCTAGGTACAGATGCGACGTCGGCAGCGCTGGCTGCGCAGAATGAGTCGCTGAACAATGCGACCAGTGGTCAGAAAAAGCCTGGTACACCGGATGAGATCCGGAAGATGCTGGAGCAGGAACGGCGGGCGTTCGGTCAGACGGGATCGGTGCCCAACTCAGGTGGATCGAATGGTCCTGCCATGGTTGGACCGAGCCCGCTTGCACTTGGCGGGGCCAAGGGCGGTGCACCAAACTTTATTGTGTCGCCAAACGGTGTAGCTTATCCGGTACCAAATGGTGCGACCGGACCGGAGCTGGCGAACAACGGCAGGGGTATGCAGTTCCAAGGTGGAGCCGGTGGCAACGGGCTGAGTCCAAATACAACGGGCTTCCGGTTTATGGATCCGATAGCCACGGGTCCATACCCTTATCCGTACGGCTATGGGTCATACAATAATTCGAGCGGTCAAGCGGTGAATCCATTGACCGGCAAGACTATTCCGAAGACGGACCCGATGTGGCACATCCCTGGGAAATAGGAGGTCAACGATGACTGGTGAAAGTAAAACGGCGCTGCACTGTATAGAGGGTCGCGAGCTTGAGGCAATAACGTTTGTCCGCGACTATCTGCAGCTTCACTTCGAGGGCCCCCGATTAAATGCCTACGTCTGGCCGGTTGTAGTCGTCGGTCGTGCGCGCTGTTCGGTTGGGGTGGGTGGATATCGCGATGAGTTATGTGCCCGGATTGGATGTGTAGTCAACTCTGTGCAAGAGGCACCGGGGGAATACGTCAGGCTCTCTCTTAGCGACGGTTCCACTATTGAGGTTAGTCTCCGAGATGAAGATCGCTCGGGACCAGAGGCTTTGCTTCTAGATGATGGTGTCGGCAAAGTCTGGAATGTGTGGTGACGCGATAATCGACAGGCAGATCTTGCAGAAATGACAGACCCGGCCTCGGCCGGGTCTGTCATTTCTGCGGGTTGCACTATAGCTCGCTTGAGGGGCTGGATACCGTTTGCAACGTTGTCGATGACGACGTGCTCGCCTTGCAGGTCGAAGCGCACGAACTGTCGCCCCCCGTCGGGGAAGCGCTTCTTGACGAGCCCTTTGGCGGTGTCCGGTGTAGCGACGTAGATGATGGGGTTGCCTTGCGCAAGGCGGGGACCGGGGAAACAGTAAGAGGACCGCAGCGGTGGCGATCGCTGGCACGATACAGGTTGCCGCTCGGTGCTGGGCAGCATTGCGTCGGGCATTCTGGCCGGCAATGTGCTGACCGTCAGTGACGCCTGACAGCCTGCTGAGGCAACTGCCGCCGGAACTGCGTCCGGGCAACGTGTCGTTCTACTACGACCCGTACACCGAATCGCAAAAGCTGCAGCAGGCGGCGCTGATGCAAACGGGGCAGGACAGCTT
>JAFAJB010000074.1 GCA_019236395.1 Cupriavidus sp. | reverse complement strand
CCGGCGCCGGCGATGGCGGCGAAGTGGTGGCCGAACAGCACCGCCTTGTTGGTCGGCACGTAGTCCAGGCCGTCGTTATGGCGCCAGGCCGGCGTCATGCGTTTGGGGTCGAGCTGCATCACCTTTTCGGCGATGAAGCGGCTGTAGTAGCGATAGGCAATCAGATAGATGCAGAGCGCGGCAACCACGATCCACAGGGCACTGACGGCCTCCCCGCGCGACAGCGCGACAGTGGCGAAGGCGAACGCGCCGAGCACGGCGACGGCCAGCCACAACAGGTGTTGTCCGATGCGATTCATATTGAAGGGTCTCCTCAGACCGGCTGAAAAGGCCTGCGGCGACGGGAGGCGGGCAGCGTGGGGCGTGCCGGAAAAGCGGCCGCCGACGATCACGCGGATGTTTGTCTCCTGGATGTCTGCGGACGCCCGGTCTGTTCTGGTCTGATCCGGATCTTGTCGTGCAGGCAGGCAGTGCACCCGACAGCGGGATTCGCCAGGACGAGTTAGCACCTACTGCGTCGAATTGCGCCAGGAGCCGGGCCCGGGAGCAATCCGGCGTGTAGTATTGACACCCGCCCCTGTCGGCACAAGCGCGAAACTACGCAACGTTCCTATGTAGTAGTACGCAGACCGACGAAATTATGCGGCCTTCCCGGCATCGGTGTTTACCCCCGGCTCAGATGAAACTCCGCCAAAAGATACTTTTGCTCGCCGTGGCACCACTCGCCGTTGCCATGCTCGGCATTGCGCTTGCCGTGCGTTACCAGGCGACGGTCCTGGTCCGTCATGAGCGTGCACTTGTGGAGGCCGCCTATCTGCAGAGCAAGGAAACCGAGCTGCGCCACTATGTGGAACTGGCACAAAGTGCGATCGCGCCGATGGTCAACTCGGGCCGCACGGACGCGGCCACGCGCCAGGCGGCCATGGATGCGCTGGCTCGCCTGGACTACGGCCCCGACGGATACTTCTTTCTCTACGACCTGCAGGGCCGCAATCTGATGCACCCGCGCCAGCCCGAGCTGGTGGGCCAGGATCTCTGGCTGCTGCGCGACCCTGAAGGTGCGCTGACGATTCAGAAACTCGTGGCCGCCGCCAAGACCGGTGGTGGTTCGGTGCGCTACCTGTGGAGAAAGCCTTCGTCGCAGCAGGTGGCGCCGAAGCTCGGTTATGTGGTGGCGGTGCCGGCCTGGAACTGGATGCTCGGCACCGGCATTTATCTTGACGATGTCGAACAGACGCTGCGCCAGCTCGATGCGCGCGCCGAGACCGATATTCGCGAAACGATGGCCTGGATCGGCGTGATCGCTGCCATCAGCATTCTGCTGGTGGCAGCCAGCGGCCTGGCCCTCAATGTGAGCGAGCACCGTGAAGCCGACGCCAAGCTGCGCCAGCTTGCCCAGCGCGTGGTGCAGTCGCAGGAAGACGAACGCGCGCGGCTGTCCCGCGAGTTGCACGATGGCATCAGCCAGTTGCTGGTCTCCGTCAAGCTCGTGCTCGAAGCCGCCACGAACCGCATTCGCCTGGCGCCCACCGAAGGCGCGTCGGTGGCGCCGATTCTCGGCATGGCGCTGAACCGGCTGGATTCGGTATTCAACGAAGTGCGACGCGTGGCGCGCAACCTGCGCCCCGCGCTGCTCGACGACCTGGGCCTTTATGCGGCGCTCCAGCACCTGGCGCGCGAGATGCAGGCCGGCAGTACGCTGACGGTCAACGTGACGCAGACCGGGCATCCGCGCGAACTGCCTGATGAACAGGCCACCGCGCTGTTCCGCATCGCGCAGGAAGCATTGACCAACGTCGAGCGTCACGCCCACGCCTCGCATGTCGACGTGACGCTCGAATTCTCCGACAGGGCCACGCGCCTGACCGTGCGCGACAACGGCGTCGGCTTCGACGTGGCCCGCATGCAGCTGGACCCGCGCCGTGGCATCGGCCTGCGCAACCTGCGCGAACGGATGGCCGCGCTGGGCGGAAGCTTTGATATCTTCTCCGCGCCGTCAGGCACACGGCTCATCGCAGTCCTGCCGTCCTCCACCAATACCCCGCAGTCATGACCGATTTACACGACGACGATTCCGCAGTTGCCGCCTCCCGCTCACCGGCCCGCGTGCTGCTGATCGATGACCACGCACTGGTGCGCGACGGCATGCGCATGCATCTGACGCTGCAACCGGGGCTGGAGGTCGTGGGGGAAGCCGATGACGGTGAAGCCGCGCTCGCCTGGCTGGCAGCGGCGGGCGCCCGGATGCCGGACCTCGTCATCACGGACATCGGCATGCGCGGCATGGGCGGCATTGCGCTGGCAGGCGCCTTGCACGAGCACTATCCAGAGCTGGCGGTGTTGATCGTGTCGATGCACGACAACCTTGAGTACGTGCGTCAGGCGATCCGGGCCGGCGCTCGCGGCTACGTGCTCAAGGACGCGCCGGCTGACGAACTGCTGGCCGCGATCCAGGCCGTGCTGGCGGGCCGCGTGTTCTACAGCGCCCGCATCGCACGGGGCATGGCGGCGCAGGATGTGAGTCCGCTTGATGCGCTGACGCCGCGCGAGCGCGACATCCTCATCGGTATCGGCCGGGGACAAGCCAACAAGGATATCGCGGTATGGCTCGGTGTATCGGTACGCACCGTGGAGACACACCGGCTCAACCTGAAACGCAAGCTCGGCATCGAGGGGCGGGCGGAACTGGTGAGGTATGCGGTGCAGCAGCTTGGTATCGATATCGATGCGGTGTGACGACCGGGCGTTGTCCGCTTGACTAACCACAAGGCCCGGTCACTTCGAGAATAGTCTTAGCGTTTCTCCACTGACTTCCCCGTAGGGTTGCGGAATGCAGGCGCGCTTGTCACCGCCAGAGCGGAAAGCGTCGTCGCCTGTCTTTCATGCAACCAGCTCCAAGGCGTTTGTCGCCGTTCAGTCCGCAGCCCATGATGTGAGGTTACGGCGCTGGTTGATCTGTTATACAATCATTTATGATTCTATAAGAGATCGTGACGCCCAACTACAAGAGGCCTTTCAGAGAGTTCGTCAGGAAAGCGCATCGGCCACTGCAATTGGCGATAGAGGACCAGGTGGAGGCCGTTTGCGACGACCCGGCTGTCGGGCAGGCAAAGGTCGGCGATCTGGCCGGCATTCGGGTCCACAAGTTCCGGTTCAACCGTCAGGAATACCTGATGGCCTACCGGCCGTCGACAGCCAGACACGTGGCCGAGGGAATCGATATCTTGCTGATCGACTTCTATCAGGTAGGTGCGCACGAGAACTTCTACGATGCGCTTAAGAAGTATCTCAGGGCAGAAAGGAACGCATGAAAAACATGACCGCAGAAAACCTGATCACAAGCCTCCGCAAGATGCCCGTACAGGAGCGTCAGAGGTTCTTTTTACTGGTTGGCCAGCAGGCATTCAGCGACGAAAACTTCAGTCATGACGAGGTCTTCGGCGATCTGGCCGAGGCCGACTTTACGGCGGCGGAAGCCGCTGAGTATCTGGAGGTATCGATGGCGACCTTCCGCCGTCTTGTGCGTGACGGGAAGCTGGCGCCCCATGCCGAGGTTGGCCGCAGCCAGTTGTTCGCGGCTGCAGATCTGAAGGCCTTCAAGCGGCAGCGCAAGGCGGTAAAGGGCTGAGGCAGCCATGCCACGCAAACAAAAAAACGCCGAACGGCTGCAAACCGTTCGGCGTTTTCTTTGAGCCCGGCGAAACTCAGGCGGACAGGCGCTTGGCCAGTGCGTCCTTGGCTTCCGCCAGCGCTTGCGGCAGGTTGTGCTTCAACTGCGTGAACAGTTCGTCGTGCAGCGCCAGTTCCTTCAGCCATGCGTCACGGTCGATCGACGTGACCTGGTTGAACTGTTCGGCCGTGAAGGTCACGCCGTTCCAGTTCAGGTCCGTGTAGCGCGGCGACGTGCCGAACACGTGTTCGGCGCCCTCGCCATGGCCTTCCACGCGGTCGATCATCCACGACAGCACGCGCATGTTTTCGCCGAAGCCCGGCCACACGAAGTTGCCGTCGGCATCCTTGCGGAACCAGTTCACGCAGTAGATCTTCGGCAGCTTCGCGCCGGTGGCTTCGAGCTTCTTGCCCAGCGCCAGCCAGTGACCGAAGTAGTCGCTCATGTTGTAGCCGCAGAACGGCAGCATCGCGAACGGATCGCGGCGCACCACGCCCTGCTGGCCAGCGGCGGCGGCGGTGGTTTCCGAACCCATCGTGGCGGCCATGTAGACGCCTTCGATCCAGTTGCGGGCCTCGGTCACCAGCGGCACCGTGGTGCTGCGGCGGCCGCCGAAGATGAACGCATCGATGGCCACGCCAGCCGGGTTGTCCCAGTTCTCGTCGATCGACGGGCACTGCGAGGCCGGGGCGGTGAAGCGGGCGTTCGGGTGGGCGGCCTTGGCGCCGGTCGTCTTGGCGATTTCGGGCGTCCAGTCCTTGCCCTGCCAGTCGACCAGGTGCGCGGGCGCTTCCTTCGTCATGCCTTCCCACCACACGTCGCCGTCATCGGTCAGCGCCACGTTGGTGAAGATGACGTTTTCCTTGAGCGTCGCCATCGCGTTGAAGTTGGTCTTCTCGCTCGTGCCCGGGGCCACGCCGAAGTAGCCGGCTTCCGGGTTGATCGCGTACAGGCGGCCGTCGCGGCCCGGCTTGATCCAGGCGATGTCGTCGCCGATCGTGGTGACCTTCCAGCCCTCGAAACCCTTGGGCGGGATCAGCATGGCGAAGTTGGTCTTGCCGCAGGCCGACGGGAACGCGGCCGCCACGTGGTACTTCTTGCCCTCGGGCGAGGTCACGCCGAGGATCAGCATGTGCTCGGCCAGCCAGCCTTCATCGCGGCCCATCGTCGAGGCGATCCGCAGCGCGAAGCACTTCTTGCCCAGCAGCGCGTTACCGCCGTAGCCCGAACCGAACGACCAGATTTCGCGCGATTCCGGGAAATGCACGATGTACTTGGTCGGGTTGCACGGCCACGCCACGTCCTTCTCGCCAGCGGCCAGCGGCTTGCCCACGGTGTGCACGCACGGCACGAACTCGCCGTCGGCGCCCAGCACGTCATACACGGCGCGACCCATGCGGGTCATGATGCGCATGTTGACAGCCACGTACGGCGAGTCGGACAGTTCCACACCGATATGGGCGATCGGCGAACCGAGCGGGCCCATCGAGAACGGCACCACGTACAGCGTGCGGCCGCGCATGCAGCCGTCGAACAGGCCGTTCAGCGTCTGGCGCATTTCGGCCGGGGCGGTCCAGTTGTTGGTCGGGCCGGCATCTTCCTGCTTCTGCGAGCAGATGAAAGTGCGGTCTTCGACGCGCGCTACGTCGGACGGATCCGACAGGGCCAGGAACGAATTCTTGCGCTTGGCCGGGTTCAGGCGGCGCATCGTGCCGGCGGCGACCATCTGCTCGCACAGGCGGTCATATTCTTCCTGCGAGCCATCGCACCAGTAGATCTGGTCAGGCTTCGTCAGCGCGGCGATATCGGCAACCCAGGCGACCAGTTTCTGGTTCTTGACCCAGGCCGGCACGTTCAGTGCCGGAGTGCCTTGCATGGTGGGGTGGTTCATACAACAGCTCCAAAGCGAAAAGGAAATCTTGCAATGTCCGATCGGCAGTACGCGGATGAGCGGGTCTCGGGATGCGGGCCGGGCTGGCTGACTGCCGCGTTCGGCATGGCGCACTTGCCTTCTGACCGTGACATCCCGTTACAACTCGGCGGCGACCAAATTTGTGCAAATGGTCGCGGGGGGCCCTGTTGCTGCGCTACAGTTGCGCTTCGTCTGCTTTTGGCGGACGACAGGGGCCGGGCGGGCATTGTCCGGCGACGAACAGGGGGCGGGAGCGTGGCTCGACCGCACTGTCGCGTCGCGGGAGCGGGCAAGGATACCATTGCGCGGAACGCCTGTTTTTTGCTGCGCAGCATTGTCCCCCCTGTCAGAATACCTTTACGCCAGCGCTGCGCATCGTCGCAGGGCGGATTGGGGGCAGCCATGTCTGCTGTCAATGTTGCGTCAGGGAAGCCAACAATACTGTCGGTCGCACACTGATTCTGTGGTCGTGCGCACCAAGCCCCAAGGTCAAAGAGTCACCGATGAAAATTGCAGTTCTCGACGATTACCAGGACGCCGTACGCAAGCTGCCCTGTTTCGCGCTGCTCGAAGGCCATGACGTCAAGGTCTTCAACAACACCGTGAAAGGCGTGGGCCAGCTTGCCGCGCGCCTGTCCGATGTGGAAGCGCTGGTGCTGATCCGCGAACGCACGCGTGTGACGCGCCAGTTACTCGAGAAGCTGCCCAAGCTCAGGATCATCAGCCAGACCGGCCGGGCGGGTAACCATGTCGACCTCGATGCCTGTACCGAGCGCGGCGTGGTCGTGCTGGAAGGGGTAGGCTCGCCCGTGGCGCCCGCCGAACTGACCTGGGCGCTGATCATGGCCGCCCAGCGCCGCATTCCGCAGTACGTGGCCAGCCTCAAGCATGGCGCCTGGCAGCAGTCGGGCCTGAAATCGACCACGATGCCGCCCAATTTCGGCCTGGGCCAGGTGCTGCGCGGGCAGACGCTCGGCATCTGGGGCTACGGCAAGATCGGCCGTCTGCTGGCGGAATACGGCCGCGCGTTCGGCATGAACGTGCTGGTCTGGGGCCGAGAGGCCTCGCAGCAGGCCGCCCGGGAGGCCGGCCTGAATGTTGCGGAATCGGTCGAACAACTGTTTTCCGATGCCGACGTGCTGTCCCTGCTCCTGCGTCTGAACGACGAGACGCGTGGCATCGTCAAGCTGGCCGACCTGCAGCGCATGAAGCCCACGGCGCTGTTCGTGAACACCAGCCGTGCCGAGCTGATCGAGGAAAACGCGCTGGTGGCCGCGCTGAATCGGGGACGCCCCGGCATGGCTGCCATCGATGTGTTCGAGTCCGAGCCGATCCTGCAGGGCCACGCGCTGTTGCGCATGGAAAACTGCATCTGCACCCCGCACCTGGGCTATGTGGAGCGCGACAGCTACGAGCTCTACTTCCGCACGGCGTTCCAGAACATCCTGGATGTGCTGGCTGGCAAGCACGACAGCATCGCCAATCCCAAGGCGCTGACGCCCACCCTCTCCCGCTGAGCTTCCTCCAGCACACACCCGCTGTTTCACAAAATAGTTGGAACGCGGGTGCGGTGTGCCTATTATTTCCCTTGGCCATGGGCCTTTGAGAGAGCCGAGCCCGTGGTCGGATCGTTGCCTTGCGCAAGGCAATGCGGAACCACAAATGCTGGAGGAGAGGGAAATGACCGTGCGAAAGCTTCCCGCAGTCGGTTTGGCCGTAATGGTGGCACTGCTGTCCATGGGCGCTGGCGCCCAGCAGGCCCCACAACCACAAGCTCAACAAGGAATGGCAGCGGACCAGGTCCCGCCAATGCCGCCAACGTCCGAAGCCAAGGCCATGATTTCCCAGAAATTCAAAGCCGCGGACACCAACCATGATGGCAAGCTGACCCGCGAGGAAGCCAAGGAAGGCATGCCCGAGGTCTACAAGCGCTTCGACCAGATCGACGTCAAGAAGAAGGGCTATGTGACCGAGCGTCAGATCGGTGCGTACTGGCAATCGAGAACGCAGAAACAGATGCAGAAGGAAAATCCCATCTGGAACTGAGCCTCCAGCCCTGGCCCTGCCGGATCGGCGTCTGAAGCTGTGCCGAATCCGGATTGAACCTTGTTGTCGACAGGCGCGCGTGCCCGTGCGCGAGCGTCTGTTTCCCCACAATTCCTGCGCTCGAACGAGCGGCCAAGTCGGTACACTCGGTGCAAAGCGCGCGCGGTTTCAAGCGCGTATCGCCCCGCACACGCAAGGAGAGCGTACCGTGGCCGAATCCGATCCGCGTCCGAACCCGGCAGGCACCGGCGGCACGGCCATAGGCCGGGTGCTGGCCGTCAACGTCGGCACGGCCTTGCCACTCGTGGTGGCGGGCGCCGGCACAGAAGCGGTGGTGATGTCGGCCATCCGCAAGCATCCACTCAGCACGTTGCATCATCCGATCGCGGTGGGGGTGCACCGGCTCGGCATGGCCGGCGACGAGCAGGTCGACCGAACCGTTCACGGCGGCCCCGACCGGGCTGTCTATGCCTATCCGATCGAGCACTACACATGGTGGAATACGCGCCGCCGCGAGGCCGGCGTAGAGGAAGCCGAGCGGCCGCTGGCGTTCGGCGCAATGGGCGAGAACCTGACCACACAGGGTTTGCTCGAAATCGGCTTGTGGGTGGGCGACCACCTGCAGATCGGCGAAGTCGAATTTGTGGTGAAGGCGCCACGTCAGCCCTGCTACAAGCTCAATGCAGCACTGGGCTATGCCCACGCCGTGCGCGACATGCAGCACAGCGGCTTTTCGGGCGTGTACCTGGCCGTCCTCCGGCCCGGCGTGCTGCGTGCTGGTGATTCCCTGATCCTGACTCCCGGAGCCCGTGAAATCCCGGTCGAGAGCCTGATCCACCGGGACGACAGGCCAATCCCACGTTAATTCGGGGTGGCCAACATTGGCTTTTCTGCTAATGTTTCTAGGCTCATACAAGCGGTTCGGCCATCCCTCCCCTGCTGGTCAGACATTCACCCCCTGTGATGCTGTAATGGGTTGTAATACAACACGCTAGCCTGAAGCGGCCGAGGCGCGGTACTACTAGCGGTTTGCGCGGACAAAGCCGGCTCCACGAAGCCGGCGCCAGGGGAGCCGCGCGCCGTGCAGCATTTGAAGGTCCTCACACTTATGAAAACAGACGGGATCGACCAGCCGAAGGGCTTCGTCGATGGCAACTGGAGCGCGGCCGCGGGAACCGGTCGCGGTCGGACTTCGCCCTGGCCGGCCATCCTGGTCGTGCTTGCAATCGCGGCTGCCGGCTGGTTCGGCTGGAAAGCCTGGTTCACGCCAAAGCCGCCCGCCAAGGGACCGGCCGTAACCACGGTGGCAACGGCGATCGTCCGTCAGGGCGACATGCCGCTGGAGGTCACCGCCAATGGCAACGTGATGGCGATGCAGACCGTCGAGGTACGCCCGCAGGTGTCCAGCACCGTGCGCGCCGTCCATATCAAGGAAGGCCAGAGCGTCAAGCCGGGCGACCTGCTGTTCTCGCTCGACACGCGCATGGACGAGGCCAACCTGGACCGCGCGCGTGCCCAGCTCATGCGCGACCAGGCCGACCTGGCCGATGCGCGCCGCACGCTGGCGCGCAGCCAGGAACTGCTGCAGCGCAATTTCATCTCGCGCAGCGCCGTGGATACCGCTCAGGCCAAGTTCGACGGTTTCGAAGCCACCATCCGCGCCGACCAGGCCGCCATCGAGGCCAGCCGGGTAGCCATCAGCTACGGCACGATCCGCGCGACGATTGGTGGCCGCACCGGCGTCATCAACGTCTTCCCCGGCTCGCTGGTCACGCCGACCACCGCCACGCCGATGGTCACCGTGGCGCAGATTGCTCCGATCACGGTCATGTTCACGCTGCCAGAGCGTCAGCTTGCCGCCCTGCGCGAGGCGTTGCGCAACGGGCCGGTTTCGGTGACGGCCCTGCCGAATGACGGCAGCAAGACGCCGGTGACCGGCAAGATCACGTTCGTCGACAACACTGTCGATCCCCAATACGGCAGCATCCGCGTCAAGGCGACGTTCGACAACGAGGAGCATCGTCTGTGGCCCGGCACGTACGCCAGCGTCAGCGCGACCGTGCAGGTGCTGAAGAATGCGCTGTCCGTGCCGCCGCAGGCCGTGGTGACGGGGCCCGAAGGCCGTTTCGTCTACACCGTGCAACCTGACCGCAAGGTGACGCGTGTGCCGGTGCAGGTCATCGCCACCACCGCCGCTGCCGCCGTGATCGAAGGCGTGCAGCCCGGCGCGCGCGTGGTAACCGAGGGCGCGCAAAACCTGCGCCCGGGCGGCCTGGTGCGGGAAGCCACCGCGCCCGGTGCCTCGGCCCCCGCCGCCACAGACAAGCATTGAAGCCATGACGCTGTCCGAGCTTTGTATCCGCCGGCCCGTCATGACGGTGCTGCTGTGCCTGGCCGTCATCGTGACCGGCATCGTGCTGTACCCGACGATTCCGATTGCGGCGCTGCCGAGTTTCAACTCGCCCGTGATCCAGGTCACGGCCACGCTGCCCGGGGCCAGCCCCGAGACCATGGCTGCATCGGTGGCCACGCAGCTGGAAAAGCAGTTCGCCACGATCCCCGGTGTGTCGGTCATCAGTTCGTCGAACACGCTCGGCAACTCGAGCATCACGATCG
>JAFAJB010000036.1 GCA_019236395.1 Cupriavidus sp. | reverse complement strand
AGATCGTGCATCGCTACGCCGTGCTGAACAACGCCGACGAAAAGGTGCGCGCGAGCGGCATCGACCTCCGTTATGTGGTGGCCAATCCTTCGTCGTACCTGTACTTCACGTCTGATCGTCCCATCGCGCCGGACTACACGCGTTTCGGGCCATACAGCACCGCGGTTTGCGCCGGTTACGACAAGTATCGCTATGGCATGCAGGACCTGGTGCCCTACGCAAAGGGGACCGACGCCATGACGCTGTACCGGCGCTATATGCAGCGCCAGGTGACATACATGGTTGGCAGCGAAGACAATGATCCAAATCATCGCGTGCTCGACAAGGCGTGCGGCGCGGAAGCGGAAGGACCGACGCGCTTGCAACGGGCGCGCGCCTACTGGCGCTATGAGCGCTCCCTTGCCGCACCAGGGCTGCCCATCAACCATCGCACCTTCGAGGTGATTGGCGTGGGCCACGACCAGTCGCGCATGTTCGGTTCAAAGTGCGGTGCGCAGGCCGTGTTCGATATGGACCCGGTGGCCAACGCACACGGCGCGGCGTGTCATGCACCGCACTCGTAAGGCTCGCATGCCGGACTGCAGAGAACGGCGCTTCCGATGATCGCCCCCCGTAGGCTCATCCAAATGATGTATGGGCATTCGCCGCGCGGTGTGGCAGAAAGTGAATGACTCGTAGCACTGGCCAGTAAATCCAATCGGCGGGCCAATACACAGGCCACTCAATGGGAGGGATGACAATGACAACGGCACGAGCCATGAGCAAAGGGGAAGCCATGCATCTTCTCAAGGCCGCAGGCGTTGGCCTTGTGGAACTCGACTATGAAACTGGCTGGCAAGACGCCCCCGAACTTGGTCGCCTTGGCGAAGAGGCCGGCATCCGCGTGGCGTATCGCGGGTATGAGAGCATTGCCGTGAAATCACCAGCGGCGCTCGCTGCCGGCTTGAAGCATCAGAAGATGACAATTCGCCAACGCAATCTCTTCTGCCAGTTCGAGCTCGGCAGCTTGCCTGCGCGTGAGCTTGAGGCGCTCGAAGCAAGAGCAGCCAGGCTCGGCGACTACATCCTGGCCGGCCATCTGCTGCGGGAAGTCGATTCAACCTGGTCGGAATAAAGGGCGCTGGTACTTGCCGATCGCCGGATTCGAAACCACGACCCCCTGGTTCGCAAGCAGGCTATCCATATACGCGTGACACGCGCGGCCTCAAAGGATAGCCACGGACCCCATACGAGTCTTATAAGGCACTTTCGGCTGCTACTGTGGCGCCGTCAGGTGCTGCCGATGAGACGTTCATCGCCCATCGTCGGAAACGACTGTGCCAAACACATATTGCACCGCACAAGGTCGTCAAGTATCATCCCCGGTCCCCCATTTTTGCGCACGGCGGATTTCCGCGAGAGGCATTCCGGCCTCGACTATCCGTGCGTCACTCCACGATTTCGTTCGCACCCCGACAGGTTTGACGAGCTGTCATGTCTGCGACGATCTTCGGCCAACCTGACGAGGAGAAAGTATTGGCAAATCCGGTTCGCGAGGATTCGGCGTCCCGCATGATCGAGGTCACCTCAAAGTCAGGCCGCCAAAGGCCAGCAGGAAAGACCCAGGCGGCAGCAACACCGCTGGACATCGCGTCCACGGCGCGTCAGAACGAGGAGCGTCAGCGCCAGATGCGCGCGCTGATTGCGCTCGGCCGTGAGCGCGGCTATCTCACCCACGCAGACATCAACGATCACCTGCCCGACAACTTCACGCAAACGGCGGCGATGGAGACGATCGTCAGTACGTTCAGCGACATGGGGGTGGCCGTGTACGAGCAGGCGCCCGATGCGGAGACGCTTCTGCTAAGCGACGCCGCGCCTGCCGCAGCATCGGACGAGCAGGCGGACGAGGAAGCGGAAGCTGCGCTGTCGACCGTCGATTCCGAATTCGGCCGCACGACGGATCCGGTCCGTATGTATATGCGCGAAATGGGCGCAAATGAACTGCTGACCCGCGCCGGTGAAATCGAGATCGCAAAGCGCATTGAAGGCGGCCTGCAAGACATGATTCAGGCCATCGCCGCGTGTCCGTCAGTCGTGTCCGTGATTCTTGCCGATGTGGACCGCATCGTCGCCGGCGAACTGCGTATCGACGAACTGGTCGATGGCATCACCGACGACGTGGACGAAAGCGACGTGACGCTGGAGTCCGATGACGGGCCGGTCGAAGCAGACGTGTCCGACGACGACACTGACGATGAAGACGACGAAACGGAGGTCGGGGATTCCGACAAGGCGAACGCGGCCCGCCTCGAACAACTCACGACAGACAGTCTTGCGATTTTCGCGCGCGTGCGGGCGCTCTTCGAGCAACTGCCGGATGCACCCGTGACTGGGAAAGCCCATGCCGCAGCCGTCGTGCAAGTACGCGCGGAGATCCAGCGCGAACTGGCGCCGATCCGCTTTACGGCAAAAATGATCGACCGCCTGTGTGCCAGTGTGCGCGACCAGGTTGCCGAAGTGCGCACGATCGAGCGCAGCATCCTGGAGATCGCCGTCGAACGTTGCGGCATGCCACGCGAGGCGTTCATCGAATCCTTCCCGGGCCACGAGACCGACCTTGAATGGACCCACCGCGCGGCGGCAACCTCGCCGAAGTTCGGCGCGGCGCTCGAGCGACACCTGCCAGCCATTCAGGCCAGCCAGCAAAAACTCATCGACATCCAGGCCAGGGTCGCGCTTCCGCTCCAGCAGCTCAAGCAGATCAACCGCCAGATGAGCGCTGCGGAGTCGAAAATGCGGCAGGCCAAGCGGGAAATGATCGAGGCCAACCTTCGTCTGGTCATTTCAATCGCCAAGAAATACGTGAACCGTGGCATGCAGTTCCTGGATCTGATCCAGGAGGGCAACATCGGCCTGATGAAGGCGGTGGACAAGTTCGAATACCGGCGCGGCTGGAAGTTCTCGACGTACGCCACCTGGTGGGTCCGGCAGGCCGTCACGCGGGCACTTGCCGATCAGGCGCGGACCATTCGTGTGCCGGTCCATATGATCGAGACGATCAACAAGCTCAACCGGATTTCGCGCGAAATCCTGCAACAGACCGGACAGGAAGCCCATCCTGCCGTCCTGGCCGAGCGCATGGGGATGTCCGAGGAAAAAGTGCGCGGAATCCTCAAGATCGCGAGGCAGCCTGTGTCACTCGAAACCCCTGTGGGCGACGACGCCGACGCGACGCTCGGCGACATGATTGAGGACGTCTCCGCCAGCTCGCCGGCTGAGGCCGCGATTCAGGCGAACCTGCGCACCGTACTGGACGAAGCACTCGACGGGCTGACGCCGCGCGAGGCCAAGGTCCTGCGGATGCGATTCGGACTCGATACGATCTCTGATCACACGCTTGAAGAGGTCGGCAAGCAGTTTGACGTGACCCGCGAGCGAATCCGTCAGATTGAGGCAAAGGCGATGCGCAAACTCAAGCATCCCAGCCGCGCTGACAAGTTGAAGCCTTTTCTCGAGCGTTGAGCAAACGTGGGCGCGCGCGCGTCCCGTTCGACGACCTACTCGAGGCTCGCCGCGATCACGCATCAGCCTGATCGCGGCCCTGACAGGACGCGTTCGCGGGACACACGGTCGGCATGCGGTTGTGCGAAGCGGGCGTTGCCGAGAGAACGCACGACGAAATCCTCTGGCACGGCACAATCAGTTCGATGACAGCGCACTATGCGCGCCGCCCAAGTGGCAGAGCTGTGCAACGTGTCGGAGTTGGTCCGTTGACCGAGTGGCCGGGAGAGCCTCGTTGCGCTGGAGATTGCCCGCAGCAGAGCAGTCCGCCAAAAATCCCCCAGCACAAAAGTCCCCCAGCACATCGAGGAAAAGAAAAACGGCTTGAAGCGCGCTAACGCTTCAAGCCGTTGATTTACTGCTTGTATTAGGTGGCGCGGCTGGCAGGATTCGAACCCACGACCCCTTGGTTCGTAGGCAATCGCGTTCAGCAGTTACGTCTTATAAATCAATGACTTGTGACGCCTGCCAATCCACATGCCTGTATAGATCAGGCACACCATTGTCACACTACATATGATTCGGGCACAGGAATGCGCACGATCATTCAAACCACGGGACGGTGCTCTCCATCCCAGCTGGCCCTTATCGCTCGTAATCTACACAGAATAAACCGAGTTCGACCTCCAGCTTCTTTGCCAATTCTTGCGCCTCTACGCGCGACGCAAGCACAACGTCTTCGAGGCCGTAGACCAGAGCGCCCGAATCGTCCACCTGAGCCACCGAGATGACTTTCAGTTTCCCAGAAAAGACGCCGAAAGGTTGCAGTTGCCGTCCACCAGAACACAGATCTACGACGTCCCCAACGCTGGGGGGCAATTGGACGTCTACGCTGCCGGTCACGTTTCCGTACGCGGTGACTGGGGAGTCGAATATGCTGAAATCGATATCAATCTGCATGGTTAGAGAGGAGCTCCAGGAGTCAACAAAGTCATGGCCGCAGCTGTCTCTGCGGACATATCGCAGCCCATTTTCCTCCCTAGGGAGATCATGGCCCATATGTTTGAAATTCGGCCGTTCAGATCATCGGCGTGGCCCATCCACGTCGTATTGGTTCCTGTCACAGCCGGATTTGGGGTGTTGTACGCATACTTATACAGAACGGTGTCGTACAGCATGTTGTTCATTTTTACTTTCGCCTGCGCTATAGCTTTTTGAGCCGAAGCCTTCAGGGCAGCACACGGATCCTGACTGTTTGCGCACGCTCTATCGTAGTGTCGCTCCTCAAGCGAACTCATGCTTGGTGGCCGAACGTTTGACATTACGGCACCAACGTTCGCATCAAGGTTGTCTTCTTGGTAGCGGAGCCCTTTGATTGGAATCGCTACGTTTGGAATGGGGGGCAATATCAACCCACCCGCGCCAGGTGCCAATATCACTTGCGCGTGCGCAGACGCGATCAGCCCAGCGAGCTGCTGCTTCACCCAAGCAAGTATTGCGTTCCAGCCATGTCTGACCATATCACCAATAGTCTGCGCGGCAGACTGCACAGTAGCAGAGGTACCTGAGGTACCAAACGGGCTTGCGGTCTGGGCCTGTGCGTCGCTTTGGGGAGCCGGGATGTTGTCCAGGATCTGGGTCAGCCGATGCGCTGCATCGTAGACATAGCGCATAACTAGATTCTGAGGTCCGACCATCGCGGTGCGCTGGCCGATTGCGTCGTACTCATACCGGATGTGCTGCTCACCATAATCGTAATCGGTCACCCAACCACGAGTGTTGTAGCCAAATTTGATGGAAATGCCATTCACATCCACTGCTTCGTAAGCGCCAGTTTTGGCACACCTTGAGTGCGACGAGCGTATTCAGGCAGGATGCGGCGGCGCGGTTTTCCGCTGGGCGAAGTTGAACGGCAACAGGTCGCTGATGTCAGCGTCTGGCGTTCGCTGTGGCAGTTCTGTGAGCACATG
>JAFAJB010000009.1 GCA_019236395.1 Cupriavidus sp. | reverse complement strand
CCACCATGTTGAGCGCGATGCAGCGCGTGGCGTGCGCCGAAACAGGTTCGGTTCGCACCGCCAATGTCACGCCACCGCCCGGCAGATTGACGGCGAATCCATCGCGGTTGTAAGTCAAGAAAGTCGCGGATGGTGTTGCCGAGAACGTATCCGTACCAGCCCAGGCTGCCCGATACTGCAGAAGGTCTGCAGCGCTCGCTGGTGCATCGACCACGCCATCGGCGTCCCGATCGACGAATACGAGCCAGCCGCCGCTCCAGACATTGGCGCCGAGGCAACTTGCACCATCGCTGGAAGGACACACGCTGACCGGCTCACCCCGCTTGATCGCTTCGCTGCGCGCAAGCTGAAGCGAACTCACCATCGAGTTCACTTCGCTTAGCACGCGATTACCTTGAATGAACGAGACGAACGACGGGAAGCTGATCGTCACCAGTGTTGCGACCATGGCGAGCACCACCATCATCTCGATCAGCGTCAGGCCGTCCGATCTTCGTGCGGCAAGAAGGCGATGCATCCGGTAGACACGTGAAGCGCGCACGCCATCGATGCCCGCACATCGAATGCGAACAACTGCAAGTAACGGCGCACGCCCTCCACGCCCAGCCAACCGGGCGTGAGAAAGGCGAGCCATGTCAGTGCAACCGTTGGCTGACTGGCAAGGCTTGCTGTGAGATTCTTGAATTGACCCTTTGCATTTGACCCTCGATAGGCATTGCCTGCGAACGGACCACTCTCTGCGGAGCGATGCCGCTGCACACCCGAAAACAGTTCTTGTATGTGTTTGGGCTCGTCGAGACCTGTAGGCACAGGGTTAAGCAGCTTCCGCACCTTGCTGACGAGGTGCTGAGGATGGTGGAGTATCTGCCGGCCAAAGGCATTGAGACTTGTCAAAAACGCCGTGTCTTCGCCGACGTTAGTGACAAGTCTCAATGAGATAGCCGCAACTGTGCAGATCCCCACCCGCAGGCGCAGGAATCTTGCGGGACAAGAAATTTCCTAGCGCTGCCGATGTCCTGCCGCCCGTTCGGAGGGCTCCCGCGTTCAGCGTCAAAGCCGGGGGGAGAGGAACGGCAGGATGTGACGCGGGATTATTCCACCGTCACCGATTTCGCAAGATTGCGCGGCTTGTCCACATCGGTGCCGCGTGCGCAGGCCGTGTGGTACGCCAGCAGTTGCAGCGGCACCACATGCAGGATCGGCGAGAGCGCGCCGTAGTGCTCGGGCATGCGGATCACCTGGATGCCGTCCGACGACTGGATATGCGTATCGGCATCGGCGAACACGTACAGGCGGCCGCCGCGCGCGCGCACTTCCTGGATGTTCGATTTCAGCTTCTCCAGCAGCGCGTCGTTCGGCGCCACGGTGACCACCGGCATCGCCTCGGTCACCAGCGCCAGCGGGCCGTGCTTCAGCTCGCCAGCCGGATACGCTTCAGCGTGGATGTACGAAATTTCCTTGAGCTTGAGTGCACCTTCCAGCGCGATCGGGTAGTGCAGGCCACGGCCCAGGAACAGTGCGTTCTCGCGGCGCGCGAAATCCTCGGACCAGGCGATGATCTGCGGCTCCAGCGCCAGCACGCCATGCAATGCCGCCGGCAGGTGACGCAGGTTCGTCAGCGCCTCGGCTTCCTGCGCTTCGGTCAGGTGACCACGTACCTTGGCCAGTGCCAGCGTCAGCATGTACAGCGCGGCGAGCTGCGTCGTGAAGGCCTTGGTCGATGCCACGCCGATCTCGGTGCCGGCGCGCGTCAGGAAGCGCAGCTCCGTTTCACGCACCATCGCGCTCGTCGCCACGTTGCACACGGCCAGCGTGTGCGTGTGACCCAGCGAACGGGCATGACGCAGCGCGGCCATCGTGTCGGCGGTTTCGCCCGACTGCGAGATCACCACCACCAGCGCGCGCGGATTCGGCACCGTGTCGCGATAGCGGTATTCGCTGGCCACTTCCACCTGGGTCGGAATTTTCGCAATCGATTCGAGCCAGTACTTGGCCGTGCAGCCCGAGTAGTAGCTTGTGCCGCAGGCCAGGATCAGCACGCTGTCGATTCCCGCGAACACGCCGGCGGCGTTGTCGCCGAACAACTCCGGCGTGATGGCGGAGATGCCTTCCAGCGTGTCGCCCAGCGCGCGCGGCTGCTCGAAGATTTCCTTCTGCATGAAGTGGCGGTACGGGCCGAGCTCCACGGCTGCGGCGTGGGCTTCCACCACGCGCGCTTCGCGCTGCACTTCGTGATCGTGCACGTCGCGAATCCGGGCGCCGGCGCGCGTGAGTTCCACCACGTCGCCCTCTTCCAGATAGACGATGCGGTTGGCGGTGCCGGCCACGGCCAGCGCGTCCGAAGCCAGGAACGATTCGTCCTGGCCCAGCGCCACCACCAGCGGCGAACCGGCGCGTGCGCCGACCACCACGTCAGGCTGGTCCTTGGCCACCACGGCGATCGCGTAGGCGCCATGCAGGCGCTTGGTCACCGCGCGCACCGAGCCGAACAGGTCACCACGCGTGGCGCTGCTGGGATAGGTGTAGGCCTGGTGGATCAGGTGGGCCACCACTTCGGTATCGGTCTGCGACTCGAAGCCGTAGCCGACCGCGCGCAGTTCGTCGCGCAGCGGCTCATAGTTTTCGATGATGCCGTTGTGAACCAGCGCAATGGTCTCGTCCGAGAAGTGCGGGTGGGCGTTGACGGTATCGGGCTTGCCATGCGTGGCCCAGCGTGTGTGGGCGATGCCGAGCTGGCCGGCCAGGCCCGACGACTGCGTCTGCGTGTCCAGGTCGGCCACGCGCGACACGGTACGCGCGCGTTCGAGGATGGCGTCGCGCACCACGGCCACGCCGCAGGAATCATAGCCACGGTACTCGAGGCGGCGCAGGCCTTCGATCAGGACCGGAACGATATTGCGGTGGGAAACCGCTCCAACGATGCCACACATAGTTTGAACCCCTTTATTTTTTCGGTTGCTTGACCGGACGCTGCCATGCATCGACGGTCATCTGCTTGGAGCGCGACAGCGTCAGCTTGTCGGCCGGCGCCTCCTTGGTCAGCGTGGTGCCCGCGCCGATCGTCGCGCCACGGCGCACCGTGACAGGCGCCACCAGCTGGGTGTCGGAGCCGATGAACACTTCGTCCTCGATCACCGTGCGGTGCTTGTTCACACCGTCATAGTTGCAGGTGATGGTACCCGCGCCAATGTTGACGCGCTGCCCCACCGTGGCGTCGCCCACATAGGCGAGGTGATTGGCCTTGCTGTGATCGGCGATCTGGCTGTTCTTGACCTCGACGAAGTTGCCGATGTGCACATCCTGGCCCAGCTCCGTACCGGGGCGCAGACGCGCGTACGGGCCGATGCGGCCGTCCGGGCCGACCTTCGCGTCTTCAAAGTGACAGAACGGCTGGATGCGCGCGCCGGCGCCGATCGTCGTATTGCGGATCACGCAGTGCGCGCCGACGTACACGCCATCTTCCAGGTGCACACGGCCTTCGAACACGCAGCCCACGTCGATGGTGACGTCGCGGCCGCAGGTCAGCTCGCCGCGCACGTCGATGCGTGCCGGATCGAGCAGCGTCACGCCCGCCTCCAGCAGCCGCTGGGCGATATTGCGCTGGTGGATGCGCTCGATCTCGGCAAGCTGGACCTTGCTGTTGACGCCAAGCGTCTCCCACAGCTCGGCCGGCTGGGCCGACACGATCTCCACGCCTTCATTGGCGGCGCGCTCGATGGTGTCGGTCAGGTAGTACTCGCCCTGCGCGTTGTCGTTGCGCAGCGTGGCCAGCCATCGGCGCAGATGTGCGGTCGGGCAGACGATGATGCCCGTATTGATTTCGCGGATCGCACGGACTTCCTCGCTGGCGTCCTTCTGTTCGACGATGCGCACGATGTTTCCGGCGGCATCACGAACGATCCGGCCATATCCGGTAGGATCAGGCATCTCGACGGTCAGCACCCCGAGGCGCTCGGCGCCGGCGGCCAGCACGAGGTTCTTCAGCGTGGCAGCCGAGGTCAGCGGCACGTCGCCGTACAGCACCAGCGTGGGCTGGTTGTCGTCAAGCAGAGGCAGGGCCTGCATCACGGCGTGGCCGGTACCCAGTTGCTGAGCCTGCTCGGCGAAGGCAACATCGTCAGCAGCAACGGCTTCGCGCACGCGCTCGGCGCCGTGGCCAACCACAACCACCAGCCGCGACGGCGACAGCGTGCGCGCGGTGTCGAGAACGTGGGACAGCATCGGCTGGCCGGCCACCGGGTGCAGCACCTTGGGCAGCGCGGAATTCATCCGCTTGCCCATGCCCGCGGCAAGAATGACGATATTCACAAGGAGGTTCCTAAGTGAGTGTGTCTGAGAAGAAGCTGTGGAATCCGAGCCTGGAAGCACCGTTTCGGGCATTGCGCCGAACTGGCTGGATGCGGCCAAACCGTTGTCACGCTTGGGTTGGCGGGCGATCCGCCACCCCTGTAAACATGCGCGCAGATTCTAGCATGCCCCCCCGGGTCGGACCGGTCCGATCACTTGGCGTTACCGTTGTTCACAATTGGTCACGTCACGCGCTGGCATGGCTGGCGGCATTTGCCGTGCTGGCGGCGTTGGGTGGCTGCAACGCCATGAAACTGGGCTACGAGCAAGGCGACCGGCTCGCCTACTGGTGGGTGGACCGCTATGTGGACGTTTCCGATGCGCAGGAGCCGCCAACGCGTGACGCGATCGCCCGGTTCTTCACCTGGCACCGACGCAACCAGTTGCCGGAAATCGCCCGGGTGCTGGCCAGGGTAAAAGGCGAAGTGGGCGGCCCGATAGATGCCTCGATGATCCGGCAGGTCCAGCAGGACACCCAGCGGCTGGGCCGGCAGGCCTACGAGAGCACGATTCCTGACCTTGCAGATTTGATGCTGACGCTGTCGCCCGAGCAGCTCCGGCGGATGGAGTCAAAGTTCGCCGAAAGCAACACGAAGTATCGCAAGCAATACCTGAAGTCCGACGCCGATGCGCGCACCGATGCCCGCTTCGACAAGATCATGGACTATGCAAAGCTGGTCTACGGCGGCTTCTCAAGCGATCAGGAAAAGGCCATTCGTAACGCGATGGGGCCATACATGCTCAACGCCGAGGCCCGCTACAGCGAGCGCGTGCGGCGTCAGCAGGAATGGGTGGCCATGGCGCGCGAGATCTCGACCACGCGCCCGTCCAAGGCGCAGGCCGAGGACATGCTGCGCCGGTATGCCGATGAGTGGCAACGTCCGGCCGCAGGCCAGCAGCGCAGCACGGATGCGGGGATCAACCTGACGGTGACGATCGCCAACCTGACCACGCCCGAACAGAGGGCGCACGCGGTGAAGCGCTTCCAGGGGTGGATCGAAGACGTGCAGGCGCTGATGCAGGAGGGCCGCGGGGGGCAGGGATCTACGCGGGCGTCGCAGTAGGCGATGCGGGAGAGGGGCACGAACCCACAGCATTCCGAATTGCCCTCGGTGTTCTCCCCTCTCCCGCACAGCGGGAGGGCGGGGGAAAGGGCCAGCCGTTCTCAGGCCGCGGGCTCCGAAGCCTGCTCCGGCGACTTCTGAATCTTGTCGAGCCGAACAAATTCCATCCGGTTCGCCTCGACATTGCCGGTGAACGTCAGCGCCTGCTGGGTGTAGGTGGTCTCACCGAACAGCGAAGCCTCGTCGACCTTGGCCAGCCCCGTGGCCAGCCCGGTGAACGGGAACAGTTCGGTATCGGCCAGATGCGACGGCACCACGTTGCGCAGCGACGAGAAAATGTTGTCGATCCGGCCCGGATTCTCGCGCTCCCAGGCCTGCAGCATCTCGCTCACCTTCTTGCGCTGCAGGTTTTCCTGCGAGCCGCACAGGTTGCAAGGGATGATCGGGAATTCCATGG
>JAFAJB010000045.1 GCA_019236395.1 Cupriavidus sp. | reverse complement strand
TATCGTCGGCCTGTGCAAGACCTTGGGTGCGACGGGCTTCCAGCAGATCAAGATCGCGATCGCGCAGGAACTG
Source organism: Cupriavidus sp. (assembly GCA_019236395.1). GTDB lineage: Bacteria > Pseudomonadota > Gammaproteobacteria > Burkholderiales > Burkholderiaceae > Cupriavidus. The sequence goes on along the minus strand of JAFAJB010000045.1, from coordinate 12,106 downwards.
GTGCGGCCAGTGCAGTTCATTCATGAAGACCTCGAACCTGGCGACTCGGTCGAGACCACGATGCGCAAGATCTTCCAGAGTAACGTGCAGACCTTGCACGACACCCAGGATGCGCTCGACGTCAAGGCGATGGAGCAGGCGGTGCGCCTGCTGCGCAAGGCCAGTCGCATCGAGATCTACGGCATTGGAAGCGCGGCCCCCATCGCGGAGGATGCGCACTACCGCATGCTGCGTATCGGCCTGAATGCGAAGGTCGTGGTCGACTCCCATGTACAGGCGATCAGTGCTTCGCTTACCGGCCCCGATGTGGCGGTACTCACGATCTCGCACTCGGGTAGCACGCACGAAACCGTCACGGCCACGCGCCTGGCCAACGAGGCCGGCGCATCCACCATCTGCATCACGAACTTCGGAAAGTCTCCAATCCAGGCGTTCTGTGACGTGCTTCTGTTCACCATGGCGCGTGAGACGAGCTTTCGCACCGAAGCCATGACCAGCCGGCTCGCGCAGCTTGCGATTATCGATGCGTTAATCGCGTGCCTTGCACTCAGCGACTACGAAACGTCAGTAAAAACGTTGCAGCAGACCTTCGACGTGCTGTCGCTCAAGCGGTACTGATCCGCTGGTCGTTCGAGCCGCGCCAGCAACTCGTGCAACGTGGCCGCATCGGCCTCTGGCCGCGGGCCTACGAGCAGCGCACGCAACCCGAAGGCTTTCGCGCCCTGCAGATCGGTGGCCGGGTTGTCGCCGATCATTATCGTATTTGCGCGCGTCGCCGAACTGCCAAGGCGGCGCATACCTTCCTGAAATAGCAGCGGATTGGGTTTGCCGATAACAGCCAGCGGCGCAACGCCGCTGGCCGCCACCAGCGCCGCGAGCAGTGCGCCGGTCTCAGGCACCAGAGTGCCGGACGGGCCGGGGTGGTTGTCATCGTCATTGGTGGCGATCAGACGTGCGCCGCACCGCAGTTCGTTGGCCATCAAAGCAAGGCGCTCACTATTGAAATGCGGGTCCAGCGCCAGCACCACCAGATCGGCATCGGCACGCACCAGCCTGCACCCCTGCGCCACGGCATGACGCCGGAGGGACTCGCTTGCGGCGAGCAGGATGCGCGCATCGCCATGTGAACGCCGCAGGTAGGCGATCGTGACTTCGCCCGCCAGCACGATTTGCGCTTGGTCGACCGTGAGCCCTACGCGGGCCAGGCGGAGAGCCACGCCCTGGGCGGTGTGCGTGGAGTTGTTCGACACGATCACGCAACGGTCCCTATAGCGCGCTAGCAGCTCGGCTGCGCCGGGCAGCGCCTCGTCCTCGCGGATCAGCGTGCCGTCGAGGTCCAGTATCAGGTGCTGCGGACTGTATTCAGGCTGAGGGTCGGGAGGGTGGGGGTCTTCGGTCAACGTCATGGCAGAGGCGAAAGGGACCTGATGGTCATCGCCGGCGATTCTACATTGAGTTTTGCTCAATAATAAACAAAATAAAAACGAGCTAATTTCATTTTACTGTCATCAGCGCTTCCTAAAGTTCCACCTCGGTCCGCTGCCGCTTTGCGGTGGCGCTCTCGAAACCCCACAAATTCCTGGAAGCCATCCAATGAAGAAGAACCGGTTCTCCATCACGGCCGCTGTGCTCGCACTGTTGTTCACCACGGTTACGCATCCGGCTGCGGCCGAGGTCGTGGCCGATGGCTCGCGCGAGCATCCGCTGCGCGTGCTGCTTATTCCTGCCGACGGCGGCACCGAGTCGGGCACCAAGGCCGACTACGCCCCCGTGTTCAACGCGATTTCGCGAACCACCGGACTGCAGTTCGACCTCAAGGTCGGTCAGTCATACGGCGCCGTTGTCGAGGGCATGTGCAACCAGCTCGCGGATATCGCCTTCCTGGGTCCGGTTGCCTACGTGCAGGCGCACAAGCGCGGCTGCGCGCAACTGCTGGCCGTTGGCGTGGAGAAGGGTAAGTCGGTCTATTACGCGGGCATGTTCACGAAGGCCGATGCACCGATCGCCTCGGTCAAGGACCTCAAGGGCAAGCGCATGGCTTTCGGCGACGTCAATTCGGCGTCGAGCTTCACCTTCCAGATCGCGATGATGCTCGATGCTGGCCTAGATCCGGTGCGCGACCTTTCGGCGATCCGCCTGACCGGCAGCCACGCCAACAGTCTCGCGGCACTTACCCAGGGCCAAGTCGACGTGGCGGCACTGTCTTTTGATTCCTATGAGAAGGCCGTGGAACTCGGCGCAGTCGATCCGAAGACCGTCAAGGTGATCGCCAAGAGCATGCCGATTCCGTATCCGCCGTTGGCGCTGAATTCGAAGCTGCCGGAAGCGCTCAAGAGCCGGCTCAAACAGGCTTTTGCAACGGTGAACAAGGCGCCCGGTGTCACGCCAGAAATGATTCGCGGCTATGGAGGCAAGAAGGTCGATGCCTTTGACACGCGATTCTCGGAAGACGAATTCAACGTCGCAGCCGAGAAGCTCGCGTTGCTGACCGACGACCTCAAGGGCCGCATTCTCAAGAAGGGAGCTGAGCGTTGAACCCGGCGAAGAATTCGATGCTGCGCTTCGATTCCGTTGCCATGCGCTACCCGGACGGAACCATGGCTCTGGACCGCGTCTCGCTGGAGTTGCCACGCGGCCAGTTTTGCGTGGTGCTCGGCGCCTCGGGCGCGGGAAAGTCTACGTTGCTGCGAATGGCCAATGGCCTGGTCACGCCGAGCAGCGGGGCGGTGCATGTCGAGGGCCGGCGCCTGTCGTCGGCCACGCTGTCGTCGATTCGCCCTCGCATCGGCATGATCCACCAGCACTTCAATCTGGTGCTGCGCGCCAGCGTCGCGACCAATGTGCTCAGCGGCGCGTTGCCGGGACTGCCCTGGTGGCGAGCGCTCTGCGGGCTGTTCCCAGAGCCGCTGAGACGCAAGGCCTGTCTGCTGGTCTCGGCCGTCGGACTCGAAGAACAGCACCTGAACCGTCGCGCGAGCGAACTCTCGGGCGGTCAGCAGCAGCGGGTGGGCATCGCGCGCGCTTTCATGCTCGCCCCGCCATTGGTGCTTGCCGATGAGCCGGTGGCCAGCCTTGACCCGAAGGCCAGTCATGACGTACTCGCGCTATTGCGCACGCAGGCGCGTGAACGCGGCGCCACGGTTCTCTGCAGTCTGCACCAGGTGGAACTGGCACGCGAGTTCGCTGACCGTATCGTCGCGCTTCGGCGCGGCCGGGTGGTCTTCGACGGACCCGCGCAGGCCTTTGACGCGGACGTTGCCCGGCAGATCTACGCCACAGGCGTCGCATCGTCCGAGTCCGGTGCGTCCGAGGTTGGCTACAACACCTGCGAGCCGGTGCACGTGCCGCAGGCTGTGATGGAGGTGGCGTGATGACGGACGTTGTTGCTAGCGCGCCTCCGGCTGCGCGGCCCCACTCGGCCTGGCGAATCCAGCGCAGTTTCGGCGTGCGCCAGCGCGTAATCGTGTTGATGGTGTTGCTGCTGCTTGTCGTGACCGGGAAGCGTGTCGAGATCGACCACATGGTCACGCTGACCAGTGATGGCCTGCTTGCGGCGGTTGGTCTGCGCGATAGCTCGCAAGTGTCGGCCGGCCTCGCTAGTGTGGCGCGGCAGCTCTTTCCGGTGCAGTTGTCGGAGCGCACGGAAGTCGCGCGTATCGAGAATTTTGACCGCGATCACCTGCCATGGCTCTCGCATCTGGAGGTCGGTACCGTGCATGAGCAGCGACTGAATCCAGACACGCTGCAGATGGAGGACCATGTCACGCAGCGTGAAGTGCTGGTCGAGCCGTTGGGCTACCTCTGGCATGTTGCCGCGAAGATGATCGAGACGCTGGAGATCGCCCTTTGGGCGACGCTGCTGGCAGTGCTGCTGAGCCTTCCTCTGGCCTGGCTTAGCGCACGGAACTATACGCCCCATCGCGTCTGCTATACGGTGGCCCGCGCGCTGGTGAGCCTGCTGCGTGCGGTGCCGGAGCTTGTGAGTGCGCTGTTCCTCGTGCTCGCGTACGGCTTCGGTCCTGTGGCCGGGGTGCTTGCGCTGGCGTTGCATGGTGCCGGCTTCCTCGGCAAGTTCTACGCGGAGGACATCGAGACGGCGGACCCGCGCCCACAGGAGGCGCTGCGAGCGATTGGCACGAACCAGCTACTGGTGATGCGCTACGCGGTGCTGCCCCAGGTCATGCCGCAGTTCATCGCCTACACGCTGTATGTGCTCGACCGAAATGTGCGGATGGCTACCGTGGTCGGCCTGGTCGGCGCCGGTGGCATCGGCCAGGAACTCAAGGGGCGCTATGACATGTACAACTACGCGCATGTCGGGACCATCCTCATCGCGATCTTCCTCACCGTCTTCGTGCTCGACCAACTCGCTGCACGATGGAGAAGACGCCATGCCTGAAGTGTTCATCCACTAGACCTGCATTTGCCAGCTCGATCGTACCGTGCCTCGCGGAGCCTCCGCTCCGCAGGGCAGGGTGCCGCTCGTGCGTACCCACCAGCTTGTCGCTGCTGATCCCTGTTCATTTCCGTCGATCGCCATTCACCGACCGCAAAGGAAAGCTTCCTATGAAACTCGTGCTTCTTCTGCGTGGCCTCGCGGCCACTCTCGTTCTGGCCTCCCTGGCCGCTTGTGGTGGTGGCGGCGATTCTGACTCGTCATCCGCACTTGGCGCACAGGCTTCGCCATCGAACACACCGCAGACGCCAACGCTGAGCTGCGCACCCTGAGCGCAAGACGTTCCGGTCCTCTCAATTTCTCCATTCATAGCCACAGAACTCCATGACGAACTCTCCTCCCCGCCGTGAATTTCTGCGCAGATCCGCTGGCGTTCTTGGCGCCGCCTCGGCGCTGACAATGCTGCCGCCAGTGATTCGGCGCGCGCTCGCTGCCAACGCTGCGGTCCAGACCGGTACCATCCAGGACGTCAAGCACATCGTGATCCTGATGCAGGAGAACCGCAGCTTCGACCACTACTTCGGCACCATGCGCGGCGTGCGCGGCTTCGGTGACCGCTTCCCGATTCCGCTGGCGAACGGCAAGCCGGTGTATTTTCAGCCCAACCCCAGCGGCGGCGCCGAGATTCAGCCCTTCCGCCGCGATTCCAGGACCAGCAATGCGCTGATAGGATCTGGTACGCCGCACAATTTCACTGACCAGCAAGCAGCGTGGAACCAGGGCAAGATGGATCGCTGGATACAGTACAAGACCCAGGCGACGATGGGCTACTACGGCCGCGACGACATTCCGTTCCAGTTCGCGCTGGCAGACGCGTTTACGATCTGCGACGGCTATCACTGTTCCGTCCTCACCGGCACCGACCCGAACCGCATCGTGTTCTTCTCGGGCTCCAACTTCAATCCGGAACTGCGCAAGCAAGGCATCAACAGCACGGTCACTGATTCCGAGCCCGTCAACTCGCGCTGCTGGCCCACCCCGTCCAACTGGGTCGCTGGCAGGGCGCAGCAGCCGGACGGCTCCGGTCAGATCGACCCCATTACCGGTGTCTACAACTACAAGTACTTCAACAATGCGTTCAAGTGGGACACGTTGCCGGATCTGCTGGTAAAGGCTGGTGTCAGTTGGCACATCTACCAGAACATGAATAACAACTGGACGGGCGCCATGCACGGCGGCCTGGCCTTCGAGAGTTTCCGCACCGCGCAGCCGGGCTCGCCGATCTACGACCACGGCTTGACGGGCGGCCCCGCGACGGCCGACGGCGCCGTCAACTTCCTCGCCCAGCTCAAGCAAGACGTCATCAACGGCACACTGCCGCAAGTCTCGTGGGTGTTGCCGACGCAGGACCTGGCCGAGCATCCCGCCAGTAGCCAAGGCGTCGCCGGCGCCGCCAACTTCATCTCGGACGTGCTGGAGGCGCTGACGTCCAATCCCGACGTCTGGAGCAAGACCGCCTTTTTTATCACCTTCGACGAGAACGACGGCTTCTTCGACCATCTGCCGATGCCGGCAGTGCCTTCGTATGACAGCAATGGCAACCTGATGGGAAAGTCCACCGTGCCGCTGGACGGCGAGTATTTCGACGCCTCAGTGGGCAGTTGCCTGTATTTCAACGGCATGGCGGCCAGTTGCCTGGACCCCAGGGACACCACCAGCGGCAAGATTCGCCCATGGGGCCTGAGTTCGCGCGTGCCCATGTACGTGGTGTCGCCGTGGAGCAAGGGCGGCTGGGTCGATTCGCAAGTGTTCGACCACACCTCGCTGGGCATGTTTCTCGAAAAGCGCTTCGGCATCACGGTGGACGCCATCAGCCCGTGGCATCGCGCGGTCTGCGGCGATCTCACATCGTGCTTCGATTTTGTCAATCCGAACGACCCGGTCGTCCCCACGATGCCCGACACGAGCAACTACGCCGCGATCAATGCGGCGCAGATGCTTCTGCCGACAACCTCGGTGACCACTGCGCCCACCACGCCGCAGCCGCTATATCAGGAAATTGGTATGCGCCCCTCACGCGCGCTGCCCTACGAGCTACACACGAGCGCACGCGTCGAGAGCAAGGACACCCTGTCGCTGATTTTCAGCAACACCGGCAAGCAGGGCACGGTGTTCCATGTCTACGACAAACTGCACCTCGACCTCATTCCGCGTCGTTACACCGTGGAAGCCGGTAAGCAGCTTCAAGACTCGTGGAACACTGGTGCAGCCGACAACGGTAAGTACGACCTGTGGGTTTACGGCACCAATGGCTACCTGCGCACTTTCACAGGCGATGCGCTTGCGTCGGCAGCGGCCGATTTCAAGCCCGAGGTGCAGGTCTGCTACGAGTCGGCTACGGGCGCGGTCTACCTCAAGGTGCACAACACAGGCAGTGCGGCCGGAAGCGTGACAGTCCAGGCCAACGCCTACCGCAGCGATGGTCCGTGGGTTCTCGAGGTCGGCGCCGGCGCGGTGGGCCAACTGTCCTGGAATCTCGGCGAAAGTGGCAACTGGTACGACTTCACCGTGAGCGCCGCTAATTTCGAGCGCCGCTTTGCAGGCCGGGTAGAAACGGGCAAACCGAGTGTGAGCGACCCTGCGATGGCATTGCACCTGCATCAAGACTGAGCCTGGACTGTCAGCACCAAACCGCCGATCAGAGCGCTTTCCAACGCAAGTTGGAAGGCGCCCTTTTTAAATGTCTGGACCCGCGCGGTCGCCGCGCGGTCACGCGAGTCCAGACCCGGATATCCAGGTGGCTTGAGAATTCAAGCCCGTCATTTCGGTTTCGATTGCAGCGCGTGGACAATCGGCTCCGGTGAGATCGAAATTCCCGCCTTTCATTTTGGCCGGACTGGAAAGTAGGTCACTGGCAGATCGAACTTCGCCTTCGGAAAGCGATCCGCGATGGCGCGATGGAGTGGCGCCAGCAGATCAAAGCTCGCCACGTGCAAGACAACCAGACCGAGGTCAGGATAGGGCTTCGCGCTTGCCACGGATGCCCCGGCGGCTGCGACGATGGCGGCGGTGTCGGGGTGCATGACAACGAGGTCGTTCGTGCTGATACCGACCAGATTGTCTTGCGTGCGCACCACGTACGTCGTGTTCCCCGGCGGGTCCGCCGCCAGCGGGCGTAACACGCCATTGCTGCCGGAAGACGATGGCGCCTGACGCAGCGGCTTCACGGAAACGGAACCGATGACCACTGCGGGCGTGCCTTTCAGCTGTGCCGTGACGCTGGGTGGAGCAGCCTTGCCGACCTCAATCGACTGAGCCTGAGCCCATCCGGCCATCGAGAATCCTGCAAGGCATAGCGCGATACGGATGTGCTTGCGCGCGTTCAAGTTCAAGTTGACGCGAATCATGGTCTTCTCCTCAGCGTCCCATTACGCCCAGACTCACAATCTGGAACCGTCCCGCAGTTGGCGCGTCGCGCTTTGCAACATCGATCAATCGCAGCGTCCAGACGCCATCGCCCGATTCCTCATTGAATGCGTAGGACGCGAGCGTGTAGTTGGATACGTCTTGCTCCACCTGCGTCATCGAGCTGTATGCATTCATCAGAACGCTGCGGGTGCCCGAGGGCGAAATCAGCTCTACAGCGAGGTCCCCCGGGCTGACCTGGCCCAGCTTGAGCATGATCTGCACGGCTTCAATCCTGCTGATCTGCGAGCCGGAGACTTCAATCGGTACGCTCAACCCTGCGGCGTCGCCAATGGGAACTTCCGTGCCGCATGCAGGACTCCGAGAGCCGCAGTCTGGCGCCAGCCGGATCGCCTCGCCACTCAGCATTGGTCCGGTCAGGTGAGCCGTGTAGGCCTTCGCCATTGCAACCGCCGCCGCAGCGTCCGCGAGCCCGAAGCCATACCAGTTGTCGAACCAGAGTCCGGCGCCGTTCTGCGTCCATGCGGGCTCCGGAACGTAGCGGTCGCCCGTCGGCAGCGTGACGGTGTTTGGCAAACGAGCCGTGTCGAGCTTGCGTGCGGTCCTCATCAGGATGTACCGCACATCCCTCCAGGTCAGACTCGGATTCGCTTCGAGCATCAGCGCGACGACACCGGAAATCGTAGGCGTGGCGGACGATGTCCCGTTCATGATCGCGGTGTAGTCGCAATTCGGATTCAATATCGCGTGGATCTCCGAGTTCGCATCATTGAGCCCATTGCCGACCTTCGTGTCACTTTTGGCCTGGCCATACGCGCACCCGGAATAATCCGTCGTGATGATCGCGGGGCTCGACGAGACAATTCCGGTAACGGGGTCTTGCGCCGGCGCACCGGACTCGCCGCCCAGACCCATGACCAGGATGCTCGACCCCGCATTCGAGTAGCTTGATCGCTTGCCAAATGCGTTGACCGAGCCAACAACGAGTTGCTGAGGCATGGCCTGATCCGGTTCTGCATTGGTGTTGAAGCATGAAACCATTGCCTCGTTGGCGCGCGAGCAGTCCAGCGGATTCGAGGGCGGGCCTGCCTGATACTCGTTCCCGGCGGCCTTGACGAAGGTGATTCCCTTGCCGTCGCGCAATGAAGCGAGGCGCTTGATGACTACACCCTTGTAGTTCTCATCTGGGTCGAAATCCACCGGTGATGTCGGATTTGCCCCGAACGATCCATTGATGACTGCGGCAAATCGAGAGAACGATGCTCCCCCATAGGCATCCAGGATATTCACTGGCGTCTGGCAGCTTGGGCATAGCAATCGCGCGCCGCCCAGCTTCACCTTTGGGGAAACCCCACGGCCGCCGATCCCGTTGTTTGCCGATGCACCGATGATGCCCCCAACGCCGGTGCCATGCATGTCCTCGCCGGGTGGTGTCGGGTCAAGTGAATTGGCTGCCGAGGGGGCGAAGTTATGCAGCATGTCGGCGGCGATCTGACCCTTGAGGTCCGGATGGGCGATTTCCAATCCGTCATCCAGTACCAGGACTCGAACGCCATCCCCGGTCCCACCGCCGTTGAAAACATCCATGACGCGCAAGTCGATTCCCGGAACGCCGCCCTGGCCAGAGAATGCTTCCTGGCCGGTGTTTTGAAGGTGCCACTGGTATTGCGCGAGTGGGTCGGACGGTGGCGGAGATGAACCGTCATTACTGCTGCCGCCGCACGCCGCCAGTGATGCCGTCAGTAATGCGGCGGTAGACGTGATGATGAGGAGGCGGAAATCAGACTGAACTCGCCAGTAGCGGGATTCCCGAAATGAAGTGTGAGCCTTCGGCTCGTTCGATAGCCTTTGCATCGGCCTGGCCTCCGTGGGCCGATCGGAATTCGCCTCGAGTTCTTGAGATTGGAGGTGGCAGATCGGCGGTGACTTTTCTGGACATTTCGCGGACTTGCCTGAATCCACGATTTTTTATTCTAGGAAGTCATGTGTCGACGGATAGCCGGTTTCAAGCCTCGGCTTGATAATCAACAACTCTCCAAGAGGGGGGCCGGGAAGGACCCTGAGAGTGCGGAAATTGAATCCGTTGCGGCCCCACGTAATATGGCAATCGCAGTCCCGCTAATTTTGAAGTCGCTGATGTCAACGCAGTCTGACTGAGGCGCTCCAATCCTATTTCCCCCTGAAGAAATTCGTCATTTGGCCACTTTCTGCATGGCACGAGCTCTCTCGGCCTTCGCATCGGCAATCAGGCGGTAGGCGGTGTAGTACTTGTAGATATTGCGCACGTAGGTGGTGGTCTCGATGCCGATCCGCTCGGAGACCACGATCTCGACGTTGTTGAACCACTTGTCAGGATCCAGGCCGCGCGCCTTTGCTTCCTTGCGCATCTTTGCGATGTTGGATGGTCCGGCGTTATAGCTCGCGAAGGCGAACAGGGCCCGGTCGGTGTCGGAGAAGTGCGCGTCCGGGAAATAGCGCGACATCAACTGGTCCAGGTACTTGGCGCCCGCGTGGATATTGGATTCGGCGATCGTGATGCTGCCCACGTTGAGCTGCTTGCCGGTGGCGGGCATCAGCTGCATGATCCCGATCGCTCCCACGTGGCTGCGCGCACCCTGGTTGAGTTGCGACTCCTGGAATCCCTGTGCCGCAAGCATCAGCGGATCGAAGTTGTAGTCCTTGCCGTACTTCTCGAAGAGTGCGATGGTGTCCTGGAACCGCTTGATCTCGGTGCCATTGGTGTTGTCCGAAATCTGCTTGACGACCTTCATGTATTGCTTGAGCCGATAGTCGACGAGGCCCTGCTTCTTCATGAAGTTCACGTAGTAGTCCGTGATGACGCCGTTCAGCTGCGGACTACCCTTGCGGATCGCCCAGCCGATCTTGCTGCCTTCCCGTACCGCGAGATCCTCGTGGACCTTGATCTTCGGGAGGATCTGGGCCCAGGTGCGCGCCTTCCAGTCATCGACCACCAGAATCTGCAGGGTGCCTGCGTTCAGCATCTCTAGCGCGTCTTCGTCCTCCAGGGCATCGGGCAGCAGCACCAGGTGCATTTGCGGCTTGCCGGCCTGGCGGAATCGTTCGTTCAGCGCCAGCAGGCTTTCGTGATAGCTGCTGCTGGGCCGTACGTGCACGGTCTTGCCGGCGAGGTCGTCGAGCTTGGTCAGCGTGGGAGATTTCGGGCCAGTGATGACCAGCTCGCGGATCGGCTTGCTGGCCTGCCCGGAAACGAAGTCGGCCTGCTTGAGCCGCGCGTCGGTCACCGTAAGGTTGCCGGCGGCGATATCGCCGAGGCCCGCGTTGAGGTTGGGCAGCATGCGGTCGCGCGTGACGGGAATCATGACGACCGTAATCGGCCGATTGCCGAGGCGGTCGGCCATCGTTTTGTTGATGTAGCGTTCGAAGTCGCGCACGGTGTCGGCCGTCACCCCGCGCTCGCGTCCCCGGTCGTTGAAGTACAGGGTGCGGCTATATGGCACCAGCACGCGGATCACGCGGCGTTCCACCATGGCGTCGAAGTCGCCGGTCCAGGGCTTGATGGTCAGGTTGAGCTGACGTGCCGGCGCCAGCGGTTTCTCGGCGGGCTCGGCCACCACCGGAGCCGGTGCATTTCCGGACGCCGCGAACGAAAGTCCCGGAAACGCCACAGCGAGTCCCGCTAGTGCGTGAATGCCGGCAACAAGAAGCATCAATCGGACGTTGGGCATTTTGCGCACCTCGCACGGCAATCACCTCGAACGGGATTGCGATGTCGGGGCGGCGCAGGCAACCCGAACGGGCCCCAACGCGCGAACAATCGCTTTCCGCGAATTAAGAATAGGCGGGCTTTTACGCCGCATTGCAGCGTGCAGCGTGCAGCGGCAGTGGCCAGCTGGCGTCCTTGCCTAAACTGATTGCAGAGCGGCCAGGCCATCCGGGCAGCGGCCGCAAGGATCGTGACTCATGGACAGCTTTGCCCCGCATACCCTGCGTGCCCTTTGCTCGATGGGCGCGGTGGGCGTGGCAACGCTCGCCGCAGCGCCTGCCGCCGTGAACGCCCGCGCGGTTCCGCGTGACTTTGTGTACACCGTCGATGTCCAGATACGTGACGGCCGCACCGTGCAATGCGCCGTGAACGAGCCACCGCACTATCCGGCGGTACCGGCCCCGGCACTCACCGTCGAAGAACGCGTGGAAGCGGAAGTACTGGCCACGCAGCGATTGCGGCTGCTGTCGGGGCCGCGCGGCCCGTATCCGTCCGGGGATACCGCGCCGGCGATCACCTGTTTCGCAATACCCGGGTAA
>JAFAJB010000004.1 GCA_019236395.1 Cupriavidus sp. | reverse complement strand
TCCGGATCGGCCGGCGCCACGAGCATGGCGCCCGCGATACCGACCGGATCGAGTGCCGCCTGACGCAGCGCGGCCAGGCAACCAAAACTGTGCGCCACCAGTACCGCGCCGTGCTGCGCCACGCGCAACGCACGCGAGATGCCTTCGGACACGCGCTCCGACCATAGCGGCAGGCTCGGGCGGCCCCAGTCATGCTGCTCGATGCGCTGCCAGTCCGGATAGAGCGCTTCCCAGCGGCTCTGCCAATGCGCCGGCCCACTGCCATGCAGGCCCGGCACAGTCAGAATCTGCAAGCCATGCGGGACTTCCAGCCGGGGTGTCACCCCCGGCGACTTCGATTTCGACATGCCCCCTCCTATCAGCGTTGTTGTTGCTGTTGTTGCTGTTGTTGCTGTTGTTCTGACACGGACTGCGCTTGCAAGTGGCGGGCCGGCACCGGACCGTCGGCGATCACCTTGCCCTGCCCCAGCACGATGCCCGCGTTCTGCAGACGCTCAATCGCTTCATCGTTCTGCAGACGACGGCCAATCAGCGTCACGCCGGCGCTTTGCGCACTGGCGCGCAGGCCGGACAACTGGCGATCGGTCCAGGTGCGGCGCATGTCGAGCTTGAGCCAGTCGGGCAGCGCGTGCGCCATCAGCGCACCGGCCTCGGCCGGATCGGAGGCCTGCAGACTCACGGCAAAACCATTGCGCCGGTAGTTGCCGACGACATGCAACAGCAGCGGCAGATCGTCATTGGCACTGGCAGGCACTTGAATCACGAAGCGTTCGATCGGCAGGCTCAGCGACTCCAGGGCCCTGCGGAACGCGGCACCGTGGTCGTCCGCAACGGCGGCCAGCAGGCGGTTGTGCACATTGAGCACGAGCTTGTGTTCACCGTTCGCCGCAAAGTAGTTGATGGCGTGCACCAGCCGCGACAGCCGGTCCAGCGACACAAGTGCCGTATCGTCGGCCGCCATCGCGAACAGCTTCCACGCCGCCAGTCCCACGCCGTCCTCGGCATAGGTGCGGATGGAGCCTTCGTGCGCCACCACATTGCGATTGGCCAGCGTGACCAGCGGCTCGAAGGCGCTGGTCAACGAGCAGTTGAAATACCGGCCCTGCACCTGCCCGTTCCCATCGCGCCACAGCTCGCGGCCGGGCACCGGTTCACCGGGCAGCGTTTCGAGATAGCGTTCGAGTGCGGAAGCGATGTTCATGATGGGTTCTGCTTCAGTTCACGTGATTCACGTGGTTCGCGTGGCTCGCCTGAAAGCTCATGATAGAAGCTCCTCGGCAGAGGGAAAGTTAAGTTCGGTAACAGGACTTGCCGCGGATTGTTGTTGCATCACACGGCGTAGCACGGCTTCCTCAAGTTGCGCGAAAGCGGCCGAGCCGCGCTGGCGCGGCCGGGCCAGCGCCACACGCTGGTCGAGCGTGATGCGGCCGTCCTCGATCAGCACCACGCGATCGGCCAGCGCAATCGCCTCGGACACATCGTGCGTGACCAGTAGTGCCGTAAAACCGAGCCGGCGCCACAACAATTCGATCAACGCCTGCATTTCCATTCGCGTAAGCGCATCAAGCGCGCCAAGTGGTTCGTCGAGCAGCAGCAGGCGCGGATGGTGAACCAGTGCGCGCGCCAAAGCCACGCGCTGGCGCTGCCCGCCGGACAGCCGCGCGGGCCATTCATCGGCGCGATCGGCCAGCCCCACCTGGGCGAGCACTTCCGCCGCCTCGGCGCGGCGCTCGCGCGGCAGGCCTAGCGCGACGTTATCGAGCACGCGCTTCCACGGCAGCAGCCGCGCATCCTGGAACATCACCCGCGTGCTTTGCTGCTGCGCGTCGCCTGGCCGATCATCGAGTGTGACGGCGCCGCCGTCCGCGTCTTCGAGTCCGGCCACCAGCCGCAGCAATGTGCTCTTGCCGCAGCCGCTGCGGCCGACGATCGCCACGAATTCGCCGGGCGCCGCGCGCAGTTCGATGCCGTGCAGCACCTGGCGCCCGCTGTAGCGCTTCACGACCTGCTCCACGTGCAGCGCGATGCCGCCAACCTCGTGCGAAGTTCGCGCAATCGGGTCGGACATGGGTTCCGACATTGGCGCGGCCGCGCCGCGCCGTGCAAGATTCGCTTCGAGCCAGGCCAGTGCTGCCCGTTCCACCGGATATGTCTGCATCATTACAAACTCCGTCAATCAGATAGATAGCCGGGATGCCAGCGCAGCCAGTAACGCTCCAGCGCGCGCGACAGCACGTCAGCCAGCTTGCCGAGCAGCGCGTAGAGCAGGATGCCCACGAGCACCACGTCGGTCTGCAGGAACTCGCGCGCATTCATCGTCATGTAGCCGATGCCTGATTGCGCAGAGATTGTTTCGGCCACGATCAGGATCACCCACATCAACCCTAGCGAGAACCGCAGCCCGACCAGGATGCCCGGCAGCGCGCCCGGCAGAATGACTTCGCGATAGAGGCGCCAGCCAGACAGGCCGTAGCTGCGCGCCATCTCCACCAGGCCGGGATCGACCGCGCGGATGCCGTGGTACGTGTTCAGGTAAACCGGAAAGAACACGCCGAGCGATACCAGGAACAGCTTGGCCGTCTCGTCGATCCCGAACCAGAGGATCACGAGCGGAATCAGCGCCAGCGGCGGGATGTTGCGCACCATCTGCAGCGTGCTGTCGAGCAGCGTGGCGGCGACGCGGAACGTGCCGGTCAGCAGGCCGAGCACAAGGCCGAGACCACCGCCGATGGCCAGCCCGACCAGCGCACGCCAGGTGCTGATCCACACGTGTTGCCACAGTTCACCCGAAGCGGCCAGCGTCCACGCGGCTTCGACCACGGCCAGCGGCGCGGGCAGCACGCGATTCGAGAGCCAGCCGAGTTGCGATGCAGCCTGCCAGACCACGATCAGCAGTACGGGGACGATCCAGGGCGCGATCGCGCGGGCGGCGCCGCGCCGGTCGATCGGGCGCCGAACAATCAACGATGAAGCGGGCATGATGACGCCTCCCTCAACTCTGCGAGGCGCGCGGGACGATGCCCGTCGCCATCACTTCGCCGAACGGGCCCGACAGCACCTGCCCGGGCAGCTTCTCACGCACCGAGCGCGGCAGCAGCGGGAACACCAGTTCGGCGAAGCGATACGCCTCCTCGAGATGCGGATAGCCCGAGAAGATGAACGTGTCGATGCCAAGCGCCGCGTACGCTTCGATTCGCGCGGCCACGGTTTGCGGCCCCCCGACCAGCGCGGTGCCGGCACCACCGCGCACGAGGCCCACGCCCGCCCACAGGTTCGGACTGATCTCGAGCGCCTCGCGCGTGCGACGCGTGCCCCCTGCATGCAGCGCCGCCATGCGCCGCTGGCCTTCGGAATCCATCTTCGCGAACACCGCCTGCGAGCGTGCCACGGTTTCGTCGTCGAGCCGGCTGAGCAGGTCGTCCGCGGCTGCCCACGCCGCCGCATCGGTCTCGCGGACGATCACGTGCAGGCGAATGCCGAAGCGAACCGTACGGCCGCGTTTCGCGGCGCGGGCACGCACGTCCGCGATCTTCTTCGCCACTTCGCCCGGTGGCTCGCCCCAGGTCAGGTACGTTTCCACCTGCTCGGCGGCGAGGTCGTGTGCGGCCTCCGACGAGCCGCCGAAGTACACGGGCGGATGCGGCCGTTGCACAGGCGGGTACAGCACGCGCGCACCGTTGACGTTGATGTGCTTGCCCTTGAAGCTGATCTTGCCATCGTCGTGGCTGGCGGCCAGCACATCGCGCCACACGCGAATGAACTCGGACGATGCCTCGTAGCGCGCGGCGTGATCAAGGAACAGGCCATCGCCTTCGAGCTCCGCCGCGTCGCCACCGGTCACGAGGTTCACGAGCAGCCGGCCGCCGGAGATGCGATCGAACGTGGCCGCCATGCGCGCCGCGAGCGTCGGGGTCATCAAACCCGGCCGCACGGCAACCAGGAACCGGAGATTGCGGGTGACCGCCGCCAGCGCGGCTGCTGTCACCCATGGGTCTTCGCATGAGCGGCCAGTCGGAATCAGCACGCCCTCGTAGCCAAGCGTGTCGGCCGCGACGGCGACCTGCTTCAGATAGTCGAAATTGACCTCGCGCGCGCCTTCGGAGGTGCCGAGGTAGCGGCCGTCTCCATGCGTGGGGATGAACCAGAAGACTTGCATGAGCGTGCCTCGTATTTGGTCTTGTTGGGTTGGCGGGAATCAGCGCTGTGCCTGCTGCGTGGCCGGGGCCTGCCACGCGGCGTCGGCCACCCGGATCGGCTTCGGAATCAGCTTGAGCGAATGGAAGACGTCGGCGATGCGTTGCTGCTCGGCCAGCACCTCGGGCGTGACCGGCTTCGCGCCGTACGAGAAGCGCGATACGGCCAGGTCAAGCACGTTGGCATCGAGCGCGGTCTCCTTGACCAGCACGGTAGCCGCGTCCTTCGGATGCTTCTCGGCCCATTGGCCCAGTTGCGCGAGTTCGTCCAGGATCGCCGTCACCACGTCCGGGCGCGCTTGCGCATAGGGGCGCGACGCGAGGTAGAACTGATGATTGCTGACGACGTTCTTGCCATCGGCGCCACGGCCATCGGCCAGCACGCGGGCCTCCAGCTGTTTTTCGGCTGCGGCCAGGAACGGGTCCCAGATCACCCAGGCATCGACCGCGCCGCGCTCGAAGGCGGCGCGGGCATCGGCGGGTGGCAGGTAGACCGGCTGGATCTCGCTGTACGCCACGCCCGCGCGCTCCAGCTGTCGCACCAGCAGGTAGTGGACGTTCGAGCCCTTGTTCAGCGCCACGCGCTTGCCGCGCAGGTCGGCCACGCTCTTGATCGCGGAGTTCTTCGGCACGACGATGGCCTCGGCCGTCGGCGCGGGCGGCTCGTTGCCGATATAGGCGAGTTGCGCGCCGGCGGCCTGCGCGAAGATCGGTGGCGCTTCACCAACCGTCCCGAAATCGATCGCGCCGACATTGAGCCCCTCCAGCAATTGCGGCCCGGCCGGGAATTCGGTCCATTTGACCGTGATGCCCTGCGGCGCCAGACGCTTTTCCAGCGTACCGCGCGCCTTGAGCAGCGTCAGCGTGCCGTACTTCTGATAGCCGATGCGCAGGATCTTCTGATTGACGGTCTGGGACTGTGCCCTGGCAGGTCCGGCGAGCAGAACGTAAGCAAGTCCGGTGGCGATCACGAGTGCGCCAACCAGCAGGCGGTGGCGCAGGGAGTTCTGGCGAAGCAATGGCATGAGGTGTCCTTGATGGCGGAGATGGAAACGGTTTCGGCGGGCAACACCACCCCCTGCCGGCTTTACAAGCGGCATGACGGGCGGGTTGGATCGGGAATCAGGTCAGGCGGGACATCGCCGAGCGGCGATGCGGGATGAAACCGTGAGGACTGCGGACATCGATGGGCTCCTTCAACTGGCACGCCGGGGCAGGCAGGCCGCCCCGGCCGCGCGTGTTACTTCTTGCCAGGCTGATAGACCTGGTCGAATGAACCGCCATCGGCAAAGTGCGCCTTCTGGGCCTTTGCCCAGCCGCCGAACGCCTCGTCGATCGTGAACAGCTTCACCTTCGGAAAATTGGCTGCATACTTGGCTGCCACTTTCTCGGAGATCGGACGGTAGTAGTTCTTGGCGGCGATCTCCTGGCCCTCATCGGTATAGAGGAACTGCAGGTAGGCTTCGGCTGCCTTTCGTGTGCCCTTCTTGTCGACCACTTTGTCGACCACGGCCACCGGCGGCTCGGCCAGGATCGATACCGACGGCGCGACGATATCGAACTTGTCCGGACCGAGTTCCTTGATGGCCAAGATCGCTTCGTTCTCCCAGGCAATCAGCACATCACCGAGACC
>JAFAJB010000203.1 GCA_019236395.1 Cupriavidus sp. | reverse complement strand
TGCTACACGCTGTTCGCGACGCACTACTTCGAGCTGACGCAACTGCCGCAGGAATTTCCGCAGGCCGCCAACGTGCACTTGTCCGCGGTGGAGCACGGCGACGGCATCGTATTCCTGCACGCGGTGCAGGATGGTCCGGCCAGCCAGAGCTACGGGCTGCAGGTCGCGCAACTGGCTGGCGTGCCGCAACCGGTGATTCGCGCAGCGCGCAAGCATCTCGCGTGGCTGGAACAGCAGTCTGCGGATGCCACGCCCACGCCACAGCTGGATCTGTTCGCAGCGCCCCCAGCACCATCGGGTGAAGACGGCACCGACGAGATTGCGACAAACCAGCCGGCCGTGCCACCCACGCAATCGGCAACGCTGGAGGCGTTGGCCGACATCGATCCGGACAGCCTGTCGCCGCGCGATGCACTGGAGGCGCTGTATCGGCTCAAGGGCATTGCGGAGACAACGCGAACGGTATGACGGCTTGCTCCCGGGGTCGGAAAGTCGCAGCCCCCCTTCTGGCGGCTGCTATCTGCGCGTTGCTTGCGGCGCCTTCGCTCGCGCATGCCGCACGCACTGTCAAAGTGGAGCCACCGCCAGCGCCGTCCGTGCAACAAACGCGGATTGCGCTGGTTGCCGATGTACCGCAGTGGCCGGCAGCCGAATCGGAAACCGCGGCACTGTTCGACATGATGAGCGCGCAGCAGGTGGCGCTGATCGTCCATGCTGGCGGGTTGAAGGGCGACACTGAATCGTGCGGAGACGCAATTCTTAACGCGCGCCTGCAGGTGCTCGACGACTCCCCGGCCCCCCTGCTCTACGTGCCTGGCGAAACCGACTGGGCAGAATGCCAAAAGCCCTCGAACGGTCAGTTCGATGCCGTCGAGCGGCTCAATCGCTTACGCGAGCTGTTCTTTCCGGTCGATACAACGCTTGGCCGACGGACGCTGCCCCTTGTGCGGCAGTCAGACCAGGCACTGTTCCGCAGCTATCGGGAGAACGTGAGGCTAGTGGCCGGCAACGTCATGCTGGTGGGCTTGAACCTGCCCGGCGACAACAACCACTATCGCAGCGAAGGCGGGCGCAATGGTGAGTTCGAGGACCGGCGCGAGGCCAACCGGCAATGGCTGGCGCGCGCGTTCTCGGTGGCCGAGCATCGCGAACTGCCCGGCATCGTGGTGATTGCGCACGGCGATCCGCAATTCGGCAATGGCTGGGAGAAGCGTGGCAAGCCGTCGTTGCTGGATGCATTCGTGCGACGTGGTCCGCGTGACGGCTATCTGGAGTTCAAGCACCAGCTTCGCGACCTGACTTCAAGATTCTCCGGTCAGGTGCTGCTGGTCCATGCGAGCGACAACGGCTTCAGCGTCGACAAGCCATTGCGCGATTCGGCGGGCAAGATTGTCGCCAACTTCACGCGCGTGGCGCTGCCGGTGGGCACTCCTTCTCGCTGGACCGAACTGACGATCACACCGGGAACGAAGTCTGTATTCCAGGTACAGCTGCAGGACGGGCCCAAGGGCGATTGAGCGATTGAGCGATTGATCACCATCAAGGGAACCCAAAATGAGAAAAGCCGGCAATTGCCGGCTTTTCCATGTCCGCGATGACCTGTCGCGTATCGCTCGTCTACGTACGGTTTAGTGCAGCGTGCGCGGCGCTTCGTCTTCGCCTTCGTCCTCGTCGACTACTTCGATGCCCGAAGCACCGTGTGCGTGACCATGCTCGACTTCCTCCGTCGTGGCTTCACGAACCTCGGAAACCTTCAGCCAGAAACGCAGCGCCATGCCGGCCAGCGGGTGATTGCCGTCCAGCACAACCTTGTCTTCGGCCACATCCGTCACCGTGTAGATGATGGAATCTTCGTCGTCGCCGTCCTCGGGAACGCCTTCGAACTGCATGCCGACTTCAAGCGGCTCGGGAAAACGATCGCGCGGCTCCACCTTTACGAGGTCGGCGTCGTAATCGCCGAATGCCTCTTCAGGTTCGAGCTGCAACTGGGTCTCGAAACCGGCATCATGGCCGTCCAGTGCTTCCTCGATCTTGGGGAACGTGCCATCATACCCGCCGTGCAAATAGACCATGGGCTCATCCGACTCTTCAATCAGATTGCCCTGCGCGTCCGACAGCTTGTACACCACGGACACTACCGTGTTCTTAGCGATTTTCAATTCTTGACTCCATGAGCGATTCCGCATTATACGCGCAGGCCCTGCCTGCGGAACCTGTCGATCCCGACGCGCCGCTCACGCTGCTCGGGGGCATGACGCCCGCGGCTTTCATGCGTGACATCTGGCACCGCAAACCCTTGCTGATTCGACAGGCCGTGCCTGGAATCGTGCCCCCTGTGTCGCGCGAAGCGCTTTTCGAACTCGCCGATCGCGACGACGTGGAATCGCGCCTGGTGTCGTACTTTCGCAACCGGTGGAAGCTCGAGCACGGCCCATTCGCGGAAGATAACCTGCCCTCTCGCAAGACCGGCAAGTGGACCCTGCTGGTCCAGGGGGTCAACCTGCACGATCGGGCGGCCGCCGAACTGATGAGCCAGTTCCGGTTCGTGCCTGATGCGCGGCTCGACGATGTGATGATCTCGTACGCCACGGACGGCGGCGGCGTGGGGCCGCACTTCGACTCCTACGACGTATTCCTGCTGCAGGTATCGGGTCGGCGCCGCTGGCGCATTTCGTCGCAGACGAAGCTGGATCTGATCCCCGACATGCCGCTCAAGATCCTTTCGGACTTCACTGCGGAACAGGAATGGGTGCTCGAACCTGGCGACATGCTCTACCTGCCGCCACAGTACGCGCACGATGGCGTGGCCGAGGGCGAGTGCATGACTGCATCGATCGGCTTTCGCACGCCCGCATATCGCGAGCTGGCAGGCCATTTCCTGGCGTGGCTGTCGGAGACCGTCGCGGACAACGAGGGCCTCGAGGGCCGCTACGCCGATGCAGGCGAAGCCGCAACATCCTCGCCTGCACAACTGCCGGCGAACCTTGCACGCGCCGTGACCGAGCGCCTCCAGGCCCTCAAATGGAACGCCGGCATGGTCTCGGAGTTTCTTGGTACGTATCTGTCCGAGCCGAAACCGTCCGTTCAATTCGATGAGATCGACGAGATCCCTCTGAAGCAGTTCACGAAGCTGGCCCGCACGCACGGCGTGGTTCTTGCGCCTGCCACAATTGCGCTCTACGATCGCACGCACTTCTTCCTGAATGGCGAAGCGTATGAGCCGCCAGCACCGCTGGCGAAGTGGCTGCGGCGCCTTGCGGACCGGCGTCACCTCACCGCGAGTGAAGTCGACGCCTGCATCGTGTTGCCCGCTCTTATCGATACGTTTCATGACTGGGCGATGGAAGGCTGGCTCCAACTTGCACCATCGCACGTGTAATAATGCGTAACAAACGAACCTGCAAATTTCGACTGTACACAAGCAGGGGAAACGCGGATATAATCGCCCGCTGGCTAGTACTGTGGACCACTGCATTGTCGGCACCCGGGAGAGCCTCAAATTTGCAGTTCAAGAGCGATAATTACCGGTAATTATTCATCGCCTGTTTTCGTTATTAAAAGTTAAAGGACGAACAATGAAGAAGTCTCTCCTGATCGCATCCCTGCTGGCTGCAGTTGCTCTGGCCGCTTGCGGCAAGAAGGAAGAAGCCGCCGCCCCGGCCGCTGACACCGCTGCTTCGGCTCCGGCTGCTGCTGCTCCGGCCGCTGAAGCTTCGGCTCCGGCTGCTGCTGCTCCGGCTGCTGACGCTTCGGCTCCGGCCGCTGCTGACGCTTCGGCTCCGGCTGCTGACGCTTCGGCTCCGGCTGCCAAGCAGTAATCGGATTCGTCCGAACAAAAAAGCCGACCTTCGGGTCGGCTTTTTTGTTTCTCGCATTATTGCTACCCTACCCCCTCATTCGCAGGGCAAGGACCGCCGCGATTATGGCCGCACGGTCAGCCAGTCCAACCCATCCTCCTGATCGGCAATCAGGACTTCATCAAGCGCCACCCCGAGAACGGGGGCCAGCGCGCCGGCCGCCAGCTCGCACGTATTGTTCTGCTTGCTCAGATGGGCCGCCACCACGCGCGACAGCTGCCCATGCATGACCTGCGACAGGATGCTCGCTGCGATGTCATTCGCCAGGTGACCAAAATCACCGCCGATACGCCGCTTGAGCGAGTACGGGTACACCGAATTGCGCAGCAATTCACGATCGTGATTGCACTCGAGCACCAAGGCATGCACACCGGCCAGCCGCGCGGTGACGTAGGGCGTCTCCATGCCAGCGTCGGTCAATACCCCAAGCCGCGCATCGCCGTTGGTCAGCACAAACTGCAACGGCTCGCGTGCATCATGCGGCACCGTGTAGGGATGGATCTGCAGACCACCGATCGAGAACGGATGATCGGCGCAGCACACGCGCACATCGGCGACATCCGCACCACGCATATGTGATGTGGCCAGCCACGTGCCGTGGCTCGTATGGACCGGGAGCTTGTGACGCGCCGCGAATGCGTATGCCGAACCGACGTGATCACCATGTTCATGCGTCACCAGCACGGCATCGAGCTGTTCCGGCGTGACGCCCAGCCGCTCCAGTCGGCGCGCGGTTTCCTTGATTCCGAAACCGCAATCGAGCAACACGCGCGTCGTGCTGGCGCCATCGCGAGCCTCTATCAGCAGCGAATTGCCCTCGCTGCCGCTGCCC
This sequence comes from Cupriavidus sp., assembly GCA_019236395.1. Classification (GTDB taxonomy): domain Bacteria; phylum Pseudomonadota; class Gammaproteobacteria; order Burkholderiales; family Burkholderiaceae; genus Cupriavidus. Next base: position 2,668 of record JAFAJB010000203.1, on the reverse strand, counting down.
AAAAAAGCAAAGCGCATCATTGATGCGCTCGCTCATGTTGGCGCCCGACGGCGGGCGCCGTCGGTGCCGTCTGACTGCCAGAAACGAACATCAATGCAGCTGTTCGTCGAGCAGCGTCAGGATACGCTTGCCGATCTCGCTGTTTTCCGGCTGGCCGGCATCGTTCAACACCGTCACGGTGGTACCCGTGCCGCTGCCCTTCAGCGCGACACGATACTTCTTGGCGGTCTTGCCGTCATTGGGCTTGGTGAAGAGCTTGCCGAAGAAGCCTCGATCATCCACCGTGGTCTTCGGATCGACATAGCGCACGTAGTACAGGCCCTGTGCGCGGTCACGATCTTCCACCGTGAAGTTCACGCGATCGAGCGACAGACCAACCGAGCGCCATGCGCGATCGAACGGCTCCGGCAATTGCAGCACCGGCGCGCCATTGACCTGCGCCAGGAACGACTTGCTGCCACTGGCCGCGGCCGCACCGGTAGCTGCCGCCGCACCGATACCCGAAGCAGTACCCGACGGCGCTGCCGGCTGGGCGGCCGCCGTGCCGATACCCGCGGGGGTCGGGTTCTTGGCCATCTGATCGGCCTGCTCCTTCTGCACGCCCAGGCGTTGCGCCAGACGCGAGAGGAATTCAGCCTCGAGCTCCGGATCGGCCGGACGCGGCGTCCAGACCGTCTGGGACTTGTCCACGCCCGTCAGCTGCTCCTGCGCGCCACGGTGGCTGATGAACACTTCGAGCTGGCCGTTCTGCGCACGCTCGACACGCGTACGGAACTTGTCACGCTCGGAGGTCGAATACAGGCCGTCGAACACCTTGCCGATCGTGTTGCGGATGAAGTCCTGCGGAATCTTGGCGCGGTTCTCGGCCCAGTCCGTTTCCATGATGCCGGTCTCGGGCGAGTCCTGCGTCAACAGGAAGCCATTCTCCTGCCAGAAGCCGCGCAGCGACTCCCACAACTGATCGGCACGCATGCCATTGCCGATCACGAGCCAGCGCTGGTTGCCATCACGCTCCATGCGGATGCCCTGCGCGTTCGGCAGCACGTTGTCTGTCGGCGCCGTGGCTTCGCGCGTCTTGTTGGCCTGGTTGTAGTTCGACAGCGTCGACGTACCTGCGGCGTCAGGCACCGTGTAACGGCGATCGCCTTCGAGTTTGGTCAGGTCGGGCGGAATATCCAGCGATGCGGTCTTCTTGCCCTGGGACTTGTAGTCGATCTTGTCGGGCTGCATCGCTTCGTTGATGCTGCTGCAGCCGGCAATCAGCGACAGCGCCAGCACGGGCGCAACCACTGCGACACGTCGGACCTGCGTCGCGCCGCGACGGTTAAGCTTCTGTTTCATTGACACGTAATCCTGGTTTCAAGAATTGGCACATCGCCGCATGTGAGCCGGTAAGACTTAGCCAAGCAGGCCGGCGGCGGCGAGCGCGCGGCGCACGGTTTCGTGCTGGCCTTCGGCCAGCGGGGTCAGCGGCAGGCGGATACCGCCTTCCATCTTGCCCATTTGCTGAAGCGCCCACTTCACGGGGATCGGATTGGCCTCGACGAACATCGCGCGGTTGAGGTCGATCATTTCCATATGCAGGCGGCGCGCAGTTACTACATCGCCCTTGAGCGCGGCGGCGCACATATCGTGCATCTTGCGCGGGGCCACGTTTGCAGTGACCGAGATATTGCCATGCCCGCCCAGCAGGATCAGCGCCACGGCGGTGGGGTCGTCGCCACTATAGATGGCGAAGCCTTCCGGCGCGCCCTTGATCAGCTGCGCGGCACGGTCGATATTGCCGGTCGCTTCCTTGACGCCGACGATACCGGGCACCTGGGCCAGGCGCAGGATCGTGTCATTGTTCATGTCCGCAACCGTACGGCCGGGAACGTTGTACAGCAGCACCGGCAGATCCACGGCTTCCGCGATCGTGCGGAAATGGCGGTACATGCCTTCCTGCGTCGGCTTGTTGTAGTAAGGCACAACCTGCAGCGACGCATCGGCACCGACCTTCTTGGCAAAGGCGGTCAGTTCGATCGCTTCGCTGGTGGAGTTGCCGCCCGTGCCGGCAATGATCGGCACCCGGCCGGCCGATTGCTCGACAGCGACGCGGATCAGCTCGCAATGCTCTTCCACGTTGACGGTCGGCGATTCGCCCGTGGTACCCACGATCACGATGCCATCGGTGCCTTCCGCCGCGTGCCAGTCGATGAGGGCGCGCAGGGCCGGAAAGTCCAGGCTGCCATCCTCGTGCATCGGGGTGACGATGGCCACGATGCTGCCGGTAATCTGTGTCATAGCTCAGGAATTCGGAAATTCGAACATCCGCGATTGTACCGGAACCGTCAGGCAGTCCGGACACCTACGGAGTGAGGGAAAACGTTAGCGGGCGTAACGTGTGAAGGCGCCGCCGCGCTGACATCCAGCCGCTGCCCCTCAGGTGGGCAACGGGTAACGCGGCGGTGCAGTGCCGTCCGCTCCGCCCGGGGATTCGCGCACCGCACATATGCGCTGCACGAACGCCGTACGCGGCACTTCGAGCGTGCCATCCTCATAACCCACCACACGCAGCGTGCCACGCGCCACATCGAGCAGTTCGCCCGGACGCAGCAGGAAATCCGGGCGCGACGGCTTGCCCACCGTTTCATTGCCCGCGGCGAAAGTTTCGTAGATCAGCACTCCA
>JAFAJB010000096.1 GCA_019236395.1 Cupriavidus sp. | reverse complement strand
TTGGCGCCGATGGAAGGCGATGACCTGCCCAGGGAGATACAGCCGCTGCTAAGCACGCTGAACCAGTATCTCGATCGCTTGCGGGGCATTGTCGAGGGCCAGAAGCGCTTTCTTGACGATGCTGCCCATCAGCTGCGTACATCGCTGACGCTGGTCAGGGGGCATGTCGACCAGCGCATGCGCGCAGCAGACAACGGCCGCGACCTTGCCGACGTCAAGGCCGCAATCGACCGGACCGTGCGCCTGACCAACCAGTTGCTGACGCTGGCGCGTACCGGCGATAGCGACACCGCCGCGCTTGGCGGCGAGCCGAGGCAGCGCATCGAACTGGGCAACCTGTGCCGCGAGATCTGCGCGGAGTGGTATCTCCATGCGCGGGAACGCAGGCAGGAACTCAGTCTCAACGAATGTCCGGAGGCCGCGTGGGTCCTGGGCGGCGACGCCATGCTCCGGGAGATGCTGGCCAATCTTCTGCACAATGCCGTGAACTACACGCCTGTTGGCGGATGCATTGCAGTGACGGTGGAGCGGGGCGACACCGAGCATTGCATCCTGGTGGACGATAGTGGCCCGGGTATCCCGCCATCCGACCGCGACCGGGTATTCGAGCGCTTTGTCCGATTGGCCGGCACGCCCGGGGCCGGGAGCGGGCTTGGCCTTTCGATCGTGCGTCAGATCTGCGAGGCCCACGGTGGCACGGCGCGGCTGGAGGCCGCCGGTGACGAGGGCGGGCTGCGCGTCAGGGTGACACTGCCGGTAGCTGGCGTGGTTTGATGTAACGCACTCGTTTCTCACGACTCAAATCTATACTCCCGGAACGTCAATCCGGGAGCGAGCGATGCGCGGGGCAAGAGGGAGCTTGTGGTCAGCGCCAGGTTCCAGGGCCGAGCGGTTGGTCGGCCCGTCACGTCGCCTGCCCCAAACAACTTTGCGGGGGCGGTGGTGTCCCGGACTCGTGCGCTGACCTGGCTCGCATCGCTTGCGCGTTGGGGCATATGGCTGCCGCTTGTCTTCGCCTTGCTACCCCGCGCCGGACAGGCACAGGAGCTTGAGCCGCGAGCCTATTCCGCGGCCCCGGTCGGTACGCACTTTCTTCTTGGAACCTATACAAGGCTGAGCGGCGACGTACTGACCGACCCATCTCTGCCGATTACCGACGTCAACGCAAAGATCGACGTCTTCACGGCTGGCTACCTGCAGGTATTCGACCTGCTCGGACGCACGGCATCCATTGGCGTGGTGCTTCCGTTTTCACGCGGCAATGTCTCTGGCAACGTATTCGAGGCAGCGAAACAGGTCTATCGCGCCGGCATCGGCGATATGCGCCTGCGCCTTGCGGTCAATCTTCTGGGCGGACCGGCCCTCGCGCCTGCCGATTTCGTCAGGCGCACACCCGGGACGACCCTCGGCGCGAGCCTTACCGCAATCGTTCCCACCGGGCAATATCAATCGGACCGGCTCGTCAACGTCGGCACCAACCGATGGGCGTTCAAACCTGAACTCGGACTTTCGCAACCTTTCGGCAACTGGTTTGCCGAATGCTCGGCCGGTGTCTGGGTCTTCGGCGAGAACAATGACTTCCTTGGGGGCAGGCATCGCAGCCAGTCGCCGCTCGCGGTGCTGCAACTGCACGGCGGTTATCAGATCAAGCCGGGATTCTGGGTTGCCGCGGATGTCGGCTACTACGCCGGTGGCATCACGTCGGTCAATGGCGTTGGCAACGCCGACCGGCAGAACAATACGCGCTATGGATTGACGGTCTCGGCACCGCTGGTGCCGGGCTGGTCGGCCAAGCTGAGCGCCGCCAAAGGGCTGATCACGCGGGCCGGTGGAGACTACAAGTCGATCACGCTGACGGTGCAATACCAGTGGATGGATCGTTGACGCAACGCCAGGCTCTGCCGCCCGTGCTCTCCCATGCAAGTCGTCCGACAACCGCCTATAATGGATCATTCATTGATAAAGCAACTATTGATTGGGCAATAGAATGGCTTCGGAATCTCGCCCTGAGCAGGGTACGCCACCTGACGGGGCACCGGCAGGGCAACTGGCACATCAGTCGGCACAATCGGCACAATCCGCCGCTGATCGATCGCAGAACGGGGGGCAAGTCCTGCCGTTTCGGGAGTCCCTGCTGGCGATGACCGGCATCGCGTTTGTTGTGATGCTGGTGGCACTCGACCAAACCGTGGTCGGTACCGCGCTGCCGACGGTCGTGGCGGAGTTGCAGGGCTTCGAGTTCTACGCGTGGGTTGCCACGGCGTATCTGCTGACTTCAGTCATCACGGTGCCGATCTTCGGGCGCCTGGGCGACCACTACGGGCGCAAGCCGTTCGTACTTGCGTCGATTGTCGTGTTCCTGACTGCATCGGGGTTGTGTGGCATGGCCACGAGCATGCCCTTTCTTGTGGCGGCCCGCGCGCTGCAGGGCATTGGTGGCGGGATGCTGGTCGGCACCGCATTCGCCTGTATCCCGGATCTGTTCCCCGACCCCCATGTACGCCTGCGCTGGCAGGTCATGTTGAGCACCGCGTTCGGCTTGGCCAATGCCATTGGACCGTCCTTGGGCGGTGTGTTGACCGAATGGTATGGCTGGCGCGCCGTGTTCTATGTCAACCTGCCCGTTGGCCTGCTCGGCCTGCTGTTTGCGTGGCGCTTCCTGCCACACTTGCGTCACCAGGCGCATACGGGGCCGATCCGAATCGATTGGGCTGGCGCCCTGCTGATCGCCGTGGGTTTGGGGAGCCTGCAGTTGTCGGTGGAATGGCTGCCTGAGCGCGGCCTGGGCTTCGTGACGATCGGCCTGATGGTCCTGGCCTGCGCAGCATTCGTAGCGTTGTGGCAATGGTCGCGCCGGTCCGCCAATCCGATTCTGCCGCTCGACATGTTCCGCAATCCTGGCCTTGCACCGCTGTTCGTGCTCGCTGTGCTTGGCGGTTTTACGATGTTCGGGTTGCTGATCTACGCGCCGCTGCTGTTTCAAGGTGGGTTTGGCTATTCCCCCAAGGAGGCCGGGCTGCTGGTGACGCCCCTGGTGGTGTGCATTACCATCGGGTCGATTGTGAACGGCCGCATCATCACGCGCATCCCGCGCCCCAATAGCATGCTCTACGCGGGCTTCGCCATGCTGGCGCTGGCGGTGCTGGGTTTGTCGCAAGCCACGCGTGGCATGCATCACAATCTGCTGCTTTCGATCATGTTGCTTGCGGGGCTTGGCCTGGGCTTCGTTCTGCCCAACCTGACCGTATTCGCCCAGCAGACAGCCGGCCGCGCGCACCTTGGGATCGCCACGGCGATGCTGCAGTCGCTCCGAATGGTAGGCGGGATGGTCGGCACGGCGCTGGTAGGCACGCTGGTCACGCGAAGCTATACGTCCAGCGTGACCTCGGCGCTGGCTGAGGCACATGCCACGGAGTGGACGGCCAGGCTGGCCGATCCCCAGATCCTGATCGACAAGGCCGCGCAGGCGGAATTGCTGAACAATTTGCAGCAGGCAGGGCACAATGGAGCCCTGTTGCTGGAACAGGCGCGGATGTCCCTGGTGGGGGCTATCCATCTTGGCCTGTTGCTGGCGGCAATTGCGGCACTGTTCGGTGTCTGGCGAGCACGCCGGGTTCCACCGATCAGGCTGGTGCGGGTCCACGAGCCCGTCATGTCCGCAGACTGATGACTGCCGAGTGGATGCGTGAAAGCGCATCCGCCTACTGGAGGAGTGGAGTGGAACTGGAGCGACAAAGCCTGGCCGTGCTGCAGCAGTTCGGCCGGACTTACCGAGCCTACGCAGCGGCATTTGAACAGCGGATCGGGCATCCGCTGCCGCGCTGGCGCATTCTGTTTGCGCTGTATGGCCACGAGGGGCCAATCGCGCAGAAGCCATTGGCCGACCGGGTTGGCATGGACCCGGGCGCGCTGACGCGTCAGCTCAAGGCCCTGCAGGAACTGGGCTGGGTCGAGCGCATGACCAGTGAGCGGGACAACCGCATGACCAATGTCACATTGAGCGCGCTTGGCCGCGAGATCGTTGATCAGGCCATGCCGCGCCGCTCGGCGTTCCTCCAGGATGTGCTCGCCGATGTGTCTGAAACCACGATGCACAACCTGTCGAAGGGCCTCGCACAGCTCGAGGCCGGTATTGCCGACGCCGTCGCGCGATCGCAGGCAGAGCGTGACGCTGCCTGATCTGTAGGCATTGCCTGCCGCCCGTACGTCAGCCGCCAAATAGCGCCGCAATGGCCGGCGGATTCGAAGGGAAGTACAGGTGCACGTACGACGCGGTTAGCGCCCCGGTCTGGTAGACCGCTTCTCCCATCCCGTCATGGTGCGGCGATTCGGCGCGCACGACAGGTTCCAGTGGGGAATCCGTGGTCGAGTAGTGGAACGTATGGCCGCGAATCGGCTCACGGGGCATGCCTGGCAGCGTCACGGCCTGATGACCGATCGCCGCAAGCCTTCGTTGCATCGTCACGGTACCGGGGAGTAGTCCGGCCATGCGATGGGCTTGTCCTTCCTTGTCAACCAGCGTGTCGAACAGCGTCATCATGCCGCCGCATTCGGCCAGGATCGGTAGGCCCTGCGCGTGTGCGGCGCGAATTGCGTTGCACATCGGTACATTCGATGCGAGCGCGGCCGCATGCAATTCGGGGTAGCCCCCGGGCAGCCATAGCGCGTCACAGGGTGGTATCGCGCTGTCGCGCAGCGGCGAGAACCATGTTACGTGGGCTCCAAGCGCACCCAGCGTTTCCACATTGGCCGGATAGATGAAGCGGAACGCGTCGTCACGTGCGATGGCGATCCGCTTGCCTGCCAGCAGGCGCGGCAACTGCGGCGATGGTGTTTCCGGAAATGCAATCCGCTCAGGCAGGTGCGACAACGGCAGCGCGGCCAGCGCATCGGCCAGGCGATCGAGGCGCGCAGTCAGGTCGGGCAGTTCGTCGGCGCTGAACAGGCCGAGATGGCGCTCAGGCAAGGCAGCCGAAGCGTCGCGTGCCAAAGCGCCGGCCCAATGTATGGCAGGTGGCAGGCTTGCGCGCAGCATGTCGGCGTGACGCGGGCTGCCGACGCCATTGGCCAGTACGTGCATCGCGTGGAATGGCGCGCCGTAGGTTGCCAGGCCGTGAGCCAGCGCACCGAACGTTTGTGCCATTGCTCCCGCGTCGATGACGGTCAGCACCGGCAGTCCGAACACACGCGCAACGTCGGCACTGCTTGGCGTGCCATCGTGCAGTCCCATGACGCCTTCCACCAGAATCAGGTCGGCGGTTTGCGCGGCCTCGGCGAGCCGTGCGCGGGCATCGGCTTCGCCGGTCATCCAGAGGTCGATCGAATGCACGGGCGCACCGCTGGCGGCGGCGAGCAGCGTTGGATCAAGAAAATCCGGGCCAACCTTGAAAACACGTACGGTACGACCCTGGCGCGCGTGGAGGCGCGCCAGCGCAGCGGTGACGGTGGTCTTGCCTTGCCCCGATGCGGGTGCTGCAACGAGCAGGGCTGGAACGGGGCGTGTTTGCCGAAGCGCGATGGCGGGCGAGGCGGAAGAATGAGTCGATTCAGGGGGCATATCGAGGCCGGCAAGGCATGGCGGCATGGCCATGCGGCAAAGTGGATTATATCGAGCGCCTGGCATGGTTCTTAGCTCGTCGGCAGGATCACGCCCTGCAGCGCCGAGCACTCGAACAGCTCGCGGTCATTGGTGACGCCGAGTTTCAACATTGCACAGTTCTTCTGGCGGCTGATGGTCTTGACGCTGCGGCATAGCGTGGTTGCGATCTCGGTCACCGTGCGTCCGGTCAGATAGAGCCTCAGGACCTCCATTTCACGTGCCGACAGGCGCTGCTCGCCATCGCGCCCGCAGGGCAGCATCGTGCGCAGGTCGGTGGGCGCCAGTGCGCGCAAGGCGGATTTACCGATGTAGGTAAAGCCGCGCTGGGCGCGTGAAATCGCAATCGAGATTTCCGAGAGCTGGCAGTCCTTGAGCACCAGCCCGTGTACGCGCGCGTCTAGAATGGTGCGCAGCACTAGCGGATTCGTGATCATGGTCAGCACCACGACCGACATCGCGGGATACCGGCGCCGCAACGCCGTGATCAGGCGCACGCCATCAAGTTCGGCAGGGCCGGGCATGTGGTAATCGGTCACCACCACATCCGGGTGGAGCAGATCGACCTGTTGCTGCAGATCGGTGGCACTGGCAACTTCCCCGCAGACCTCCCAGCCGGTCTGCGACTGCACTCTGGCACGGATCGCTGCAGTAATGACGGGGTGGTCATCGGCCAGCAAAATCCTCAACGTCATCCATTGACTCCTGTACATATCGGTCAGATACGGCCTCACGCTGGCGTCAAAAAGGCGCCGCACGCGAATCTGGCGTGCGGCGCAAACACGCAGCAACTGCGCGCATGCGCGCCGCGGACCAAACGGGAGACGATCCGGAGCGCTGCGATGCCCGGCGAGAGTAATGCCCGGCGCCTCGGAAAGGAGTAAGAGGATTCGCAAAATGCAGGGTGCTTTGCCTTACATCGGCAGCAACCCAATGAAAAGGCCCCGCGGCGTCAACCGCTGCGGGGCCGGTGGTGCAGGTGGGAGGTGGACTGGTCAGGCGACAGCAAGC
>JAFAJB010000066.1 GCA_019236395.1 Cupriavidus sp. | reverse complement strand
GTGAACGTCCTGCCCATGTACTTCCATGCAAGCCAGTAGAAGGGCAGATTGAGGACGAAGAACGCCAGGCTGAACGGCATGCCGCCGAGGTAGTTGGCAAGGAATGCCAGTCCGGCGGTACCTCCTGACAGCAATCCGGCCTGCTTGAACATTGCCACCGCCAGTGCGACAAGCAGTGTGCCTATCAGCAGTGCCTGCAGGTTCTCTATTGGGGTGTGTTGGGCGATTGCGGACTTCATGTCGGACGGGGGCGAAGATGACACAGGGCACTGCCATCAGAATGACTCGGACGGGCGTCCGACTTTCGACCGGAGAAGTGTAGCGACGCTGATCCAGGCCTCGCATGATCCTGATCAAGCCCATCTGAGCCCGTCATCTGCCAGGCAGTTCGCGGGCGGGCCCACTCCGGGTGAGGCCGCTCTTTCGCGCTGGTGGCGTCCGCTGCACAGCGCGAGGAAATACGCAGTGTTGCCTGTATCGGCGCGTACGAGGCTGTGGGGGGGCGACTGGCCCAGGCGTCGGCCTTCGGCCCAAGGCGCCCCCCCAATTGGGTTGATTGCCGGTCAATTCGCCTGATTCGCAGCAGTCTCGATCACGCGAGCAACCATGGCCGGTTGAGAGATGAAAACAGCGTGGCTTGCGCTGACTTCGGTAACCTTGGCGCCTGACCGCTGATACATCCAACGTTGAAGTTGAGGGCTCACTACGTGGTCCTGGGTGGTCAGGATCGCGTAGCTGGGCTTGGTTCGCCATGCCGCCACAGGCACAGGTGCCCCCAGGGCTTTCTCTGCGAGTTGTTGCTGCGAGTCCGCCAGGAACTGGGCGTCCGCCGGCGAGACATCTGCTGCGTAGGTCTCGCGGAATCTCGCTGGCGGGAGGAAGAAGAACTTGTCTGGGGTCGCTCGCATGGCATCATTTGGCGGAGCAAACTTCGACAGCAATTGTCCACTGGCCTCCCCTGCATCGGGTTGGAGTGCGGCCACATAGACGAGCGATTTGACCTTGGGGTCCGTACCTGCGCCTGTGATCACGGAGCCGGCATAGCTATGGCCGACCAGCACGACAGGCCCCTTCTGCTGATTAATAGCGCGCCTGGTAGCGTCGATGTCCTCGGTAAGGCCAGTGAGCGGCTCCTGGACCATGGTCACGTGGTAACCATCCTTTGACAGGATGTCGTACACGGCTCGCCAGCCGGAGCCATCCACCAGTGCGCCGTGGACGATAACGACATCTTTCGCGGCCGGCTTGGACTCGGCGTGAGCCATCGCACCGCCCATGGCGATCATGATGGCAATGGCAAACTTCTTTTGCAGCATAAACATGTGAATCTCCTGGTTCTCTGTACAGGGCGTCAGGCCAGCTTGTTCTTCATGGCCAGAACGTCGAACTGCTCGACCGAAGGCGGGTATGCCAGCATCTCGTCGACCCGTGCCATCAGGGTCTGGGCCATGTTGCCGGCGAGGTGTGCCTGGCGATCCGCTTCATTCGCAAAGGCATCGAACACGCCGAATGTGGCCGCCGAGAGCCTGAGGGCGAACCAGATCGGCGTGGTCGCCTCCTGATTCGTCATTTCCAGGCCGGCGGCAAGAAAGTCCGCTACGGCCTGTTCCTTTCCCGGCTTGGCCTCAAGCCGGACATATAGTGCTTTCCTGATCATCTTCGTTTCTCCAGTGTCCGCGTGCGGGAAGCTCGCGTTGAGGGTGACTTTACAAATGCCGCGCGTTGAGAAACACTGACCGGATCGACAACTTTGATGTCAATCCGGCCATGCGAATTTCTGTCCTCGCGCTGGAAGGCGTGTTCGATACCGGCTTCACCTCTGTCCTCGATGCACTGACGACCGCGAACAAACTTGCGCATGCGACAGGGGTGACCACACCGGGCTTCGAAGTCACGGTGGTGGGGGTGCGGCCCCAGGTGCACACGGCACTGGGGCTGCAGGTGCCCGTCCGCGATATCGCGGATGCCCCTCGCCCGGATTGGGTCGTCGTGCCCGCGCTTGGCGCAATCACGGCCGAGCAGCTCGTGCCTGCGCTTGGCCAGGACGACGTGTTCGATGCGTTGGGCGCTCTGCGTACGTGGCAGACTGCCGGCGCCAACATTGCGGCCGCCTGTACGGGTACGTTTGTGCTGGCGGAGAGTGGCGTGCTCAATGGATGCGAAGCCACGACGACCTGGTGGCTCACGCCGTTGTTCCGGCAACGCTACCCGGACGTGCACCTGGATGCGAATCGAATCATTGTCCCGAGCGGACGCACGGTGACGGCAGGGGCTGCGCTCAGCCATCTCGACCTTGCGCTCTGGTTGATCCGCAATAACAGCCCTGAGCTTGCAGCGCTGGTTGCCAGGTACCTCGTATTCGATACGCGACTGTCGCAGTCCGCCTATGCGATCACCGATCACCTCAGCCATTCGGACCCACTGGTCGAGCGTTTCGACCGCTGGGTGCGCGAGCATCTCGACACGGCGATCACGCTCGACTCGGCCGCCGAAGCGCTGGCAACCAGCAAGCGTACGTTGACGCGACGTCTGAATGAAGTGCTGGGCAAGACGCCGATCGAATATATTCAAACGCTGCGGATCGAGCGTGCCGTTCATTTGCTGAAGACCAGCAAAGACAGCGTCGATCGCATTGCCGAGCGGGTTGGCTACGCGGATGGCGTGACGCTGCGCACGCTGCTGCGCCGAAGGCTGGGAAAAGGTGTGCGTGAGCTGCGTGCATCGTGATGGCCGTCTGGACGCTTTTCTCTTCGGGCTCGTCGAATACGTCTGCCAGTCCGGCGACAAAGTGCCCGGCCTGACGCCGGCCTGTGCAAGTTGCATTGCAGCATGCCGTGGCCGATCAAAGGGCGTGAAAAAGGTGTGAAAAAGGTGTGAAAAGGGCGAGATCGGCAAACACGCTGGCGGCGCCTTTATTCCCGCTCACTCGCGGCGCCCGTTGCATATTCTCTTAAGAATCAGACCGCCCGAATCGCGGCTCTTAAGGGGAACTGTCGAAATGCGCAAGTATGTTGCCAGAGCAGTGTCAAGGGGCGCGGCAGCGGGGTGGCTGGCCCTTGCCATCCATGCCATACCGGTTTTCGCAGCCGGAAGTACTGCGGCGTCCGATGCGGGGGAGCCTGCCTTTCTCGCGGAGAATGGCTCGGCCATGACCAGGATGATGATGGGCATGGACATCACCCCGAGCGGAAATATCGATCAGGACTTCGTCGCAATGATGGCGCCACACCATCAGGGAGCGATCGATATGGCGCAGGCTTATCTGCGTTTTGGTCACAATGAGCAATTGCGTCGTTTGGCGCAGGAGATCATCGTCGAGCAGCAACAGGAAATTTCTGCGATGCGTTTGGCGGTGGGTTTGCCGTTGCCGCCCCCGGTCGCCGCCCCCACCCAGGTCGCCGCGCCGTCGGCGACGCAGCAGACCATGCCGAGCCGTGATCAGCAACCGGAGACGCCAAAGGAGTCACGATGAAGCCCGTAGCGCTCATTACCCTCATGCTCGGCGCCCTGGTGGCAGCTTCCCCCTCGCTCTTTGCGGGGCAGGCACCGGTATCCCTGTCCGAACCGGATATTCCCGTTAGCCACCGGGACCGCATTTATGCGGCCGAGCAATTCTCCAATACGGTTTCGGTAATAGATCCGGCCGATCATCGCCTGCTCGGGCTGATCCGGCTCGGGGATCCCGCGCCCGGCAACTTTAGTCCGCTGTACCGCGGCCAGGTGCTGGTGCACGGCATGGGTTTCTCGCCGGACCATCGCACCTTGGCCATTGTCTCCATCGGTTCCAACTCGGTGACTTTCATTGATACGCAAACAAATACGGTCAAGCACACCACCTACGTTGGCCGGTCGCCGCATGAAGCGTTCTATACGCCCGATGGCAGTGAAGTCTGGGTAACGGTGCGGGGAGAAAACTATATAGCGGTGCTTGATGCCAGGAGCTTCGAAGAAAAGAGCCGTATCACTGTGCCGGCGGGGCCGGGTATGCAAATCTTCTCGCCCGATGGCAAGTACGGCTATGTGTGTTCTTCGTTCAATCCGGAAACGGAAGTGATACTGGTCGCTGAGCACCGGATTGTGGGTGCGGTGAAACAGGACAGCCCGTTTTGCCCGAATATCGCCGCCACGCCGGACGGCAAGCAGGTCTGGTTCACGCTGAAGGACACCGGAAAGGTTCAGGTCTTTGACGCGCGACCTCCGTTCGCTCATATCAAGAGCCTCGAAACTGGACCCATTACGAACCACGTCAACTTCGCGCGAAATGCCAAGGGCAGTTTTGCGTACGTTACCGTCGGTGGTTTGAATCAGGTAAAGGTATTTCGGACAGACGATTTCTCGCTGGTGGCCACCATTCCGGTCGGCAGCCTGCCTCACGGCATCTGGCCATCTGGTGATGGCAGTCGCATTTACGTGGGGCTCGAGAATGCCGATGCAATCGCCGCCATCGACACACTGAGCAACAGGGTGATCGCCACGGTCGGGGTCGGCCAAGCCCCGCAGGCCATTGCATATGTGCCAAACGCGGTGACAGAAGGAGATGGCAGGCAGAACCTGGAGCCCCTCGGGATTGCTGGGCAGGCAAGCCACCTGACGCTATCGCCGCCGGGCAAGGGGCAGGCGGCCGGGAAGACTGCTGGTTCGACCAGCATCACGCTTTTCGACCAGGGGTTGGTGCAGGTGCTGCAGGCCGCAGTAACCGGCCTTCAGCCGAAGCAGCCCTATGTTCTTGCACTGGCGGACAAGCCTGATGGTAGTGGGCCGCTCGAGCCGCTTGCATTGTTCACGGCGAACCCGGCAGGGGCGGCCATCGTCAATACTGTTGGGCCAATCCGGCAGGTGGTTGCGCCAGGCACAAGCGCCGCAGACGATAAGCGCCGCTACCTGGTGATAGCCCCACAAGTTTCGGGGAAGCCCGGCAATCCTGTTCAGGTACAGGTCCCCTAGTTCCGGCGCGGCCATCGTCATCGGGCCTGGCGTCGACGAACTGCTCCAGCTATCCCCCTGTGACCAGGGGGCATAGTCGCACCCCCTTGCTCTACACGGCCAAGACCGACACGGTGCTGCGCAAGAATGCCTACGTCCTGCCGATCTACCAGTTGATGCTGCTTTTCACCGTCGTGGAAGCGCTGATGCGCGTGCAGCTCGAGACTGACACGCCTGTCTTCTCGATGGTGCTGACGCCACACCATTTCCGCTCCGAGGAGCCGGTTCATGCGTTCTTCGCACAGCACCTGATTGCAAAGGGCGAAGAGGTGGCGGATGCTTGTGTGCGGATGGCGGGTTGCCTCGCGCGCCTGGGCGTGGGCATGTCTCCGGAGGCGGCGCGGCATTTGGCTGCCAGGCGCGTCGTGGAGCGATTCGCTTCGGCAGTTGCATAACGGCCCGATGCCGCGAAGGTGGCGAGAAGCGTTAAGAAATCGAACCAGAAAATCGAACACATTCAAGGTGCACATGATGGCTGAAATCACGATTCGCGATGCCACTCCGGAGGATATGGAAGCGGTATGCGCGATCTACAACGATGCCGTGGAGAACACGACGGCGATCTGGAATGAAGTGCTCGTCGACGTCGCCAACCGCGTGGATTGGCTGGCGGCGCGTCGCAAGGGCGGCTTTCCGGTTCTTGTCGCGCTGGACGAGTCAGCGATGGTGGTGGGTTACGCGTCGTTTGGGGATTGGCGCGCCTTCGATGGATATCGCCATACGGTGGAGCATTCGGTCTATATCCGGAACGACCAGCGCGGGCGAGGCATCGCTGGCCTGCTGATGCAAGCGCTGGTCGAACGAGCCCGCGAGCTGAACAAGCACATCATGGTGGGCGCCATCGAAGCCGGTAACGTGAGTTCGATCCGGTTGCACGAGAAGCTTGGCTTCGAGCAGGTCGGCCTGATGAAGGAGGTCGGCATGAAGTTCGGAAAATGGCTCGACCTGGTCTTCATGCAGCTCAATATCGACCATCGCAGCACCCCAGATGGCGCATCAAAGTAATCGCGGGTTCGGAATTTCCCGGCAATGAATCAGTTATCGAATGCAACCGCGAAAGCGGGTTCGGCCCGTTTTTCCCCTGTGCTGACGATCGCCATTGCACAGTTGTTTGGCACGTCCCTCTGGTTTAGCGCAAACAGTGCCGCCGATGATCTTGCCCGGACCTGGGGGCTGACGGCTGCCAATATCGGCATGCTCACGGCGGCGGTCCAGGCCGGGTTCATTCTGGGCACGATGACCTTCGCCTTGCTGGGACTCGCCGACAGATTCTCCGCAAGCCGGATCTTCTGCCTCGCGGCGCTGGCGGGCGCCGCGTTCAATGCGTGGTTCGCATGCCTGTCCGGCGATTTTTCCGCGGCAATTGTGCTTCGATTTGCCGTGGGCGTGTGTCTCGCCGGCATCTATCCGATCGGGATGAAGCTGATCATCAGTTGGGCGCCGGACCGGGCGGGGGCTGCCCTTGCGTTGCTGGTGGGGATGCTGACGCTGGGCACCGCGCTACCGCATGGTTTGCGCATCGTCGCCGCACAGTGGCCATGGCAGTACGTCATGGCCGGCTCTTCGGTGCTGGCTTGCGTGGCAGCGGCGCTGGTCATCCATCTGGGCAACGGGCCGCATCTGCCATTGCGTCGGCATGGCGCGCCGAATCCGGGCAACCCTCTGCACGCCTTTCGCGATCGCCAGTTTCGCGCGGTGGCGGTTGGCTATTTCGGGCATATGTGGGAGCTCTATGCGTTCTGGACGGTGCTGCCGATGCTCGTCGCGCGCTCTTCAATGCCGTCCCTGTTTGGAGGACTCAGCATCTCCGCGCTAGCTTTCGCAATCATCGGCATCGGTGCCCTTGGCTGCATTGCTGGCGGGCTGCTTACCCGTCGGATGGACAGTGCCGGGGTGGCGCTCGGCGCGCTGGCAATTTCCGGGGCCTGCTGTTTGCTGCTGCCGTTTGTCGCGGATGCGCTTTCGCCTGCGTGGCTGCTGCTGTTCTTCCTGATCTGGGGGGCAACCGTCATCGCGGACTCGCCGCAGTTTTCGGCAATGGCGGCCAAGGCATGCCCGCCAGCGCTGGTGGGTGGGGCCCTCGCCATTCAGAACTCGATCGGCTTTGCGCTGACCGTGGCTTCCATCGCGCTCGCCTCCACGTGCCTCGGTGACCTGGGGATGAAAACGTCCTGGATTTTTCTGCCCGGCCCGTTGGTGGGCATTCTGGGCTTTCTGATGTTGCGTCGCCGGTAGGCCCTGTCCGTGGGCGATCGGGCGGGAAGGGAGGAGATATCGGTCATGCTCGCCATCATACGGAGCCACGCCCGGCAGGCCGACCCGTCATCGCGCGAACCGTTGCGCCGCCAAGTCAATCAGCGCAATAGCGGAGAGGTGCTAATAGCGGAGAGGTGCTGCGTGCCGGGGCAAAGGCTTCATGCCACGCAGCCGCAAGCTGCAGCAAGGCGAAGTCCGAGCGCGGCGGGGCGATCACCTGCAGGCCCAGCGGCAGGCCATCTGCGGTGAATCCCGACGGCAGGCTGGCAGCTGGCACGCATGCAAGCGTCGGGCCGATGACGACTTCCATCCATCGGTGATACGTATCCATCGCGCGGCCGGCAACCGTCCTGGGCCAGGACTGTTCTGCAGAAAACGGCGCGATCTGGCTGCAGGGGAGAACCAGGAAGTCGTAGGTGGCAAACTGGCTCAGCAGCGCCTGATACCAGTTCGTGCGAGTAGCTGCGGCGCGGTTGATGTCGGCAACGCCGCGGCTGTTCCCTTGCTCGATCTCCCAGATGGCTTCCGGCTTGAGCAGCTCCCGCGTTGCCGTGGCGGCGTACAGGTGCCCCAGGTTGCCGGTCACGCTCATGGAGCGAAGCGTGCACCAGCATTCCCATAGCGCGTCCATCGGGAAGAAGGGCGCCACGGACTCGACGTGGCAGCCCAGGTGTTGGAAGGTGTGCAGTGCCATCTCGTTGGCGGCCATCACTGCCGGTTCGACGGCAAGGTAGCCGCCGAAGTCGCCCAGCCAGCCGATGCGCGCGTGACGGAAATCGCGCTGCAGCGGCTGGGCGAAACACGATGGATCGTCGTGCAACGAGAGCGGCGCGCGTGAGTCATGGCCGGCCTGCGTGGCGAGCAGCCAGGCGAGGTCCTGCGGGTGGCGCGCCATCGGTCCTTCGGTCCCGAGCTGCTGAAAGAACACGTCGCCGGCCGGGCCATAGGGCACGCGCCCAAAGCTGGGGCGCAAGCCGTAGATGTTGTTCCAGGCCGCCGGATTGCGCAGCGAACCCATCATGTCGCTGCCGTCGGCCACTGGCAGCATGTTGAGCGCCACCGCCACAGCCGTTCCACCGCTGCTGCCGCCGGCCGAGCGCGACGGATCCCAGGCGTTGCGCGTGGTGCCATAGACGCGGTTGTAGGTGTGCGAGCCCAGGCCGAACTCGGGGGTGTTGGTCTTGCCGATCAGTACCGTGCCCTGGCGGCGAAGACGTTCGACCATGATGCTGTCGTGCGCGGGCACGTTGTCCGCCAGCGCCAGGCTGCCCATGGTCGTCACCATGCCAGCGGTGGCGGAGAGATCCTTGGGTGCCAGCGGGAAGCCGTGCATCCAGCCGCCCGAGCGCCCCTGGGATAGCATCACGTCCCGCTGGCGAGCCTGGTCCACTGCGTGGTCCGGATCCACGCGCGCCACGACCGCGTTGACCTTCGGGTTGAGGCGATCGATCTGGGCCAGGAAAGCTTCCATGACCTCGACGCAGGAAACATCGCGCGCATGGATGCGCCTGGATAGCTCGACCGCGCTCCAATGCACGATTTCCTGGCTGGTCGACGCGGGTTCGAGAATGGCTTGCTGCATGGCGTGGATCCGCGCTCAGGCTGTCAGGTAGGTTTGTGCCAGCCGCACCCAGCAGGCTGCGCCAAGCGGCAGCACCTGGTCGTTGAAGTCGTAGCCCGGGTTATGCACCATGCAGCCGCCGAATTCGCCTTCGCCGTTGCCGAGGATCAGGTAGCAGCCCGGCACCTCGTTGAGCATCCAGGCGAAGTCTTCGCTGCCGTTGAGCCCCTTGGGCGCCTGCGTGACCACGTTGTCCGCGCCGACCAGTTCGGTACAGATCCGCTGCGCGAGTTCGGTTTCGGCCACGGTATTGACCATGGGCGGGGTGAGCTGGCGGTAGTCGATTTGCGCCTCGACGCCATGGGCCTGCGCGGTCAGGCTGACGATCTCGCGGATGCGTTGCTCCACCATCGCACGCGTTTCGGGCCGCGCCGCGCGCACGTTGACGCCAAGCGTGACCGATTCGGGAATCACGTTGTGCGTGGCGCCGCCGTGGATGAAGCCGATGGAAACCACAGCGGTGTCGTCCGGCGCCACGTTGCGTGCCACCACGGTCTGCAGCGCGGTAACGATGGCCGCGGACGCCGCGATCGGATCGCGCGCGCGGTGCGGCATCGCGCCGTGCCCGCCCACGCCCTTGATGGTGATGTCCGCCACGTCGGACGACAGGCTGACCGGACCCGGCAACACACGGAAACTGCCTGCCGCCACGCCTGGCATGTTGTGCAGGGCAAAGACCGCATCGCAAGGGAAGCGCTCGAAGAGCCCGTCCTCGATCATGGCGCGTGCGCCGCAGAGGTTCTCTTCATCGGGCTGGAAGATCAGGTTGAGCGTGCCGTCGAAATCGCGGCTGTCGGCCAGCGCCTTGGCCGCGGCCAGCAGGATCGCGGTATGCCCGTCGTGGCCGCAGGCGTGCATCTTGCCGTGATGCCGGCTGGCATAGGGCAGGCCAGTGGCCTCGACGACGGGCAGCGCATCCATGTCGGCACGAATGCCCAGCCGGCGTGCGCCGTTGCCGAGCTTCAACTGACCCACCACGCCGCTTTTGCCGATGCCGGTGTGCACTTCGTAGCCCCAACTTTTCAGCAGCTCGGCCACCAGCTTGCTGGTGGCGCCGACTTCGAAACCGAGCTCCGGTTGCGCGTGAATCCGGCGGCGGATATTGACGAAGGTTTCGGCGTCGATATGGACTGGCGGCAGCAGATGGGGCAGCAGTTGAAACGGTTGCAGCGTAGGCGCTTTGGTCATGTCAGGGCTCCTTGCGGGAATGTGGGGCAAACGGTCGCGGCGCGACTGGTGGCGGTCGATGGGTCTTTGGAGGCTGCTTCAAAATGAAGCGAAGCGGTTCTGGCTAGGCGCGGGGCCGCAGACAGTACAAGTAGTACGGCCATGGCCCCGCAACGACGCCAGAATCATTTTGAAGCAGCACTCTTAGTGGGTTTCGCGCACTTCGCGCAGGCTTAGTACAGTCAGCAGCGTCACGGCGCTGCACGCCATCATGTAGAAGGCGGGGGAAAGCGGGTTGCCGGTGCGGGCCAACATCCAGGTGACGACGAACTGGCACGAGCCGCCGAACACCGTGACGCCTACCGCGTAGATCACCGACAGGCCGCTGGCGCGCACCTTGGTTGGCAGCATCTCCATGATCATGAGCAGCAGCGGCGTGGTGCCCAGGTACAGACTCCCGGTCAGCAGCGCCGACAGCGATAGCACCAGCGGCACGCTCGGGTAGTGCGTCATGAGCCAGAAGGCCGGATAAAGCGCGACTACCGTGAACAGGATGGCACCCACCACCAGCGGCTTGCGGCGCTCCAATCGATCGGCCAGCCAGCCCGAGAGCAGCGATGCCGCAAAGCTGGTCAGGCCGGTCACGCAGCCCGCCAGCAGCGACAGCGAGGCCGGCAGGTGCAGCTCGCGGATCATGTAGGTCGGCATGAAATAGATCACCAGATATGTACCCACCGTGCCGCCGATGATGGTGAGGATGCCCTTGACCACCAGCGTGCCGTGCTCGCGAAACAGCGTGCCGAGCGGGCTTGGCGCATGCGTTTCGGCCGTATGGGTTTCGTCCAGGTGCGATCGGATGTAGAGGCCAACCGGCGCGATCAGCAGGCCAAGGAAGAATGGCACGCGCCAGCCCCAGCTCTGCAGCGCTTCCGGTGACAGGCTGCCGTACAACAGTGCGGCAGTCAGTGCGCCGCACAGGGCCGCGATGCCCTGGCTGCCGAGTTGCCAGCTGACGCGAAAGCCGCGTCCACGGATGCCACCTGCTTCCATCAGCATGGCGGTGGACGCGCCGATCTCGCCGCCCAGCGAAAAACCCTGCAGAAGACGCCCCGCCAGAATCACCAGCGGGCCAAGCAAGCCTGCCGTGGCGTAGGTCGGCGCCACGGCCAGGCAGAGGGTGCCCGCCACCATCAGGCCAATGGTCAGCGTCATCGCGGCCTTGCGCCCGTGGCGGTCGGCATAGTTGCCGATCACGAAGCCACCCAGCGGCCGCATCACAAATCCGATGCCGAACGTTGCCACCGCCAGCAGCAGCGAACCATACGCGCTGTCGGACGGGAAGAACAGTTTGCCGATCATTAGCGCGAAGAAGCTGTAGACGGTGAAGTCGAACATTTCCAGCGCATTGCCGATCGAGCATGCGGCGATCAGCCGGGCCTGGCTGGTTCGCTTTGGCTCGGCAGCGGCCGACGCAGGCGAAAGAGCCGGCTGCAGGGTGGCGTCATTCATGGGGGGTCTCCATCGTATTGGCGAATGGGCTTCTGTGTGCGAACCCTTGGCGATGAAGTATTCAGGGAAGTCGCGGCCAATAAAAATCGCAAATATTCATCCCGATAACCAAATAGAATCACCGTCATAACCAGTGCCCATCCGCTATCGGGGAAAGCCCCGGGAAATCGTGCCGGCGCCACCTGGCACATGCTTCAGGCGGCGCCACCGGTCGCCCGACGTACGGCGGCGGCGAGCCTTGCACCATGTGCGGGAATCGCCGGCAAGCGCCCCGCATCAGGCATGCGTCGCCACGGGCACGGCGAAGAAGGAGGAGGGAACGGCAACGTGAAGCTGCATCAATTGCGCATCCTGCTGGCGGTGGCACAGCACGGCAGCATCCACGAGGCGTCGCGCGGGCTGCACATTTCGCAACCTGCGCTGTCCAAAGCCATCGCGGAACTGGAGCGGGAACTCGGCGTCACGCTGTTGTCGCGCTCAGTGCGCGGCGTCAGCCTGACCGCGTACGGCATGGCGCTGGTCAAGCGAGCCAGCGTGGTGGAACAAGAACTGCGTCACGCGCTGGAAGACATCGAATCCATCCGCGGACATGCCGAAGGCGAACTCAACATCGGCTTTACCGCCGTGGCCTCCAGTGGGCCGCTGCCCGATGCCATGGCGGCGCTGCGCAAGCGTTTTCCCAACGTCGCGCTGCGCGGTTTCGAGCAGCGTCCGCAGCAGATTCTGGAGGGGCTGCGCGAGGGGCGGCTCGATCTCGGTCTGATTTCCAGCAACAGCGGGCCGGGTGCGGGCAGTTTCCAGTGGGAGCCGTTGTTTTCCGTACCGATGCATCTGGCGGTGCGGCCGGGCCATCCGTTGCGACGGGTGCGACGACTGCGTCCGCTGCTGGATGCCGATTGGCTGGTGCTGGATCCGCTGGATGATCCCGGCAGTCCGCTATCCAGCCTGATGCGATTGCACAGGCTGGAAATGCCACGACGTATCGTGCAGAGCGCGTCCAATCTGCTTGGGTTGCAACTGGCCACCAAGACAGACCTCGTCAGCATGTGGTCGGATTTCGTCTTCCATGGCACTGGCGGTCCGTTGCGCATGACGCCCGGTTCGCTGGAGGTGCTGGCGATGGAGGACGAGCTGCCGGATTTCAGTGTCTACATGGTCTATCGCTCGGCCGATCTGATGACGCAAGCCTGCGCCGAATTCAGCAAGGAGATCCGGCACTTCGCCCAGAGCTATCGTCCTGGCTGAAAGGTGTCAGCCGGCACGCCGCCGGGGACTGCCAGGTTGGCAAAGCGACCCGGCCCGCCGCCGCCCTGTGTCTCACCATCTCAGGCGATGACCGTCTACGCCGCGGCAGCTTGCTCGCGCATGCGACGGGCTTCGTCGCGCAGGAACTGCTGGTAATCGTCCAGATCCCCGTCGAAGGGCTCGACGCCGCCCTTGGTGACCAGCCAGAACTCGTCACATACGGCGCGCAGCAGGGCCCGGTCGTGACTGACCAGCATCACTGTGCCTTCGAATTCGTTGAGCGCCATGCCTAGCGCTTCACGTGTGGCCAGGTCGAGGTGGTTGGTAGGCTCGTCGAGCAGCAGCAGGTTAGGGCGCTGCCACACGATCATGCACAACACGAGCCGCGCCTTTTCGCCGCCGCTCATCGTGCTAACCGCCTGATGGACCATGTCGCCACTGAAGTTGAAGGTGCCGAGGAAGGTGCGAAGCGATTGCTCGGTGCCACTCTGGCCGGGGGCGCGCATGTGCACCGGCGTGTCCTTGGCAAGGCGGATCATGTGTTCCATCGGCGTGTCGAGCGGGCGCAGCACGTCGAGTTCCTGCTGTGCGAAGTAGCCGATATTCAGGCCTTTGCCTTCGCTGATTTCGCCGGATATTGGCGCCAGCGCGTGCGCCACCGTCTTCACCAGCGTGGACTTGCCCTGGCCGTTGGCACCGAGAATGCCGATGCGCTGGCCGGCCAGCACGGAACGGTTGATGCCCCGTACGATGACCGTGGGCGGCGTGCCCGGCAGTGCGCCGCCCGGCGCCGGGTAGCCGAAGCTCGTGTCCAGCATCGACAACAGCGGGTTCGGCACGTTGAGCGGCTCCTTGAACTCGAAGTTGAACTCTGCTTCGGCAAGCACGGGCGCGATCTTCTCCATGCGTTCGAGCGCCTTGACCCGGCTCTGTGCCTGCTTCGCCTTCGACGCCTTGGCCTTGAAACGGTCGATGAATTTCTGCAGGTGGGCGATCTTGTCTGCCTGTCTGGCCATCGCGGCCTGCTGCAATACGAGTTGCTCGGCGCGCATGTCTTCGAACTTGCTGTAGTTCCCGCC
>JAFAJB010000249.1 GCA_019236395.1 Cupriavidus sp. | reverse complement strand
AATCGGTGGCGTTCCGTGCCGGTGGACAAACCGTTAACTGGACCTTCCTGCAGTCCATCAACGGCAGCGCGATGAATCTCGCCGTGCTGATGCCGGGCGTGCCGCAGGCGCGCGACGTCTACGTATTCATCCAGCCGAGCGAGATCTACAGCGCGGGCTGATCAACGCCCCATGCGGCGGTCATAGCTCTGCGAGATGCGCTGGACCAGGCCCGGATCGCGGGTGTCGTCGGCGTGGAATTGCACCACCACGCTTCCGTCCTGCTGCTGGCGCACGTTGGCCGTGACCGCCGTACTGCCATAGTTTCCGGAGATCAATCCGCTGACCTGGTTTTGCACGTTGATCGATACGCCCTGATCGCGCATGGCATCTGCTGCCGCGAAGAACGAGCGATCGTAGCTGGCCGGTACCGTGCCGGGCGGGTAGCCGTAGTAGGTGCAGCCGGCCAGCGCGAGGCTGACACAGAGCATCCAGATCGAAAGCAGGCGTGTCATGGCAGTCCCCCTTCCCGGTTCCCCCGGCCGAAAGCCGGAATCCGGAGCCATCGCGGTCGATTGGCCCGGTGTGAACCTATTCTAGGTTGCACCAGCAAGAAATCGCCCTGTTTCCGTCAGGGCGGAGGAATGCCTGGCCGAAGATTCTCCAGCCGGATGGGGACGCCGGACCCGACGTCGGCCTTTACTGGGCCGGTGCCTTCGGTGCCGCGCTGAACGTCTTGTTGGAGATCTTCCAGACGCCATCGATCTGCAGCAGCGTCATGTAGTCAGTGAACGTCACGTCCGGGTACTGCAGCACCACCTTCGCCGTCCCGGCATTGCCGACCACGTCGAAGCTGGCGATAAAACGCTTGCGCTGCGCCTCGTCAGCGGCCGGCACGCCCTGGAAGCGGGCCGAGAACTCGTCGACGGTCAGCGCATGCAGCACACCGTCACGGAACGACATGATTCGCGCGTCGGCGTGAAAGGCGCGGCGCATGTACTCGGCTCGGCCGGTGCGATGGCCTTCCAGATAGTTCTCGATCGGCTCCAGGGCCGGCACGGGCTGCGCAGTGGTTGCTTCGTTCGTCATGTGTCCTCCAATTCGTTCTCGGGAAAGCCTCGCCGTCGATAGTCGGGGCTGGCGTATTGTATCCGTAAATTGCATACAAAAAGGAGGGCGGCGAGACGAGGGCCAGGAGGCCCCGGCCTGGGACGCATGAAAAAAAACGCGGGCGGGAGTCCGGAGGACACCCGCCCGCGCATTGGTCGCAGACCGTTTGTAACGGCGCGTCGATTACTCGTTCACAGCCAGATCCGACTCAGGTACATCGAAGTCCGGCTTCCGTGGCGTGCGGTTACGCCAGGCGGACCATGTCACGCCGGCCACCAGCAGCGCGGAGATCACCACGAACGTGCAGCTGATCGGACGCTGCACGAACACAGTCAGATCGCCGCGCGACAGCAGCAGGGCACGGCGGAAGTTTTCTTCCACCATCGGCCCGAGCACGAAGCCGAGCAGGATAGGCGCAACCGAGAATTCCAGGTACATCAGCAACGCGCCGATCAGGCCGAAGGCCAGCACTTCCCAGATCTGGAACAGGCTGCTCTGGGTACTGAACACACCCACTGCGATGAAGAACATCGCGGACGGGAACAGGTAGCGGTAGGGCACCTGCAGCAGCTTGACCCACACGCCGATCATCGGCACGTTCAGGATCATCAGGATCACGTTGCCGATCCAGAAGCTGGCGATCAGCCCCCAGAAGATGTCCGGGTGATCGCTGATGAGCTGCGGACCCGGGGCGATACCCTGGATCATCAGCGCGCCGAGAATCAGCGCCATCACCGCGTCGCCGGGAATGCCCAGGCTCATGGTCGGGATGAAGTCCACCTGCGTCTTCGAGTGCGCGGACGCTTCCGGTCCCGCCACGCCGGCGATCATGCCGGTGCCGAACTTCTCGGGCGTCTTGGAGATCTTGCGTTCCAGCGCATAGGCGACGAAGGTCGTGATCGTCGGGCCGGTGCCGGGCATGGCGCCGAACAGCGTGCCCACGCCGGTGCCGCGCACCATCGGCCAGAAGGCCTGCTTCAACTCGGCCAGGCTCGGACGCATGTCGCGGATGCGCAGCTTGGCGTTGGAGGTCACTGCGGCCATGCGGTTGACGTTCAGGATGAAGTCGGCAACGCCGAACAGGCCCATCGCGATCGCCACCAGCTCAAGACCGTCGCTCAACTCGGGGATGCCCATCGCGAAGCGGAACGTGCCAGTGTTGACGTCGGTGCCAACGACGCCGCACAGCAGACCGAACAAGGTCATCGCCACGCCCTTCAGCGGCGAGCCGCGCGACATCGTCGATCCCGCAAGCAGGCCCAGCAGCATGATCGAGAAGATCTCCGCCGGACCGAACTTGAAGGCAACGGCCGTGAGCAGCGGCGATGCGAAGATCATCACCAGAATGCCCACGGACGCGGCAAAGAACGAGCAGATCATCGTGATGCCCAGCGCCGTGCCACCCTTGCCGGCCTTGGTCATCGGGTAGCCGTCGATGCAGGTGACCGCGTGCGGCGGGTGCGACGGCAGGTTCAGCAGGATCGCGCCAATCGCGCCACCGTACTGCGAACCGTAGAAGATGCCGGCCAGCATCAGGATGGCCGGCACCGGATGCATCACGTAGGTCAACGGCAGCAGGATCGAGATTGCCGAGAGCGCGCCCATGCCAGGCAGCACGCCAATCAGGTTCCCGACCAGCACGCCGAAGAACGACCACATCAGGTTGGTGCCCTGGAACGCGACACCAAAGCCGAACCAGAGATCATGTAAGGCATTCGACATGGTACTCACGCTCCCCAAGTAAACAGCGGAAGCTGCAGTTGCAGCGCCCACGAGAACACCACGGCCGCGATGACGCACATGGCAACGGACAGCAGGAACGCCTGCTTGATACTGTTGCTGCGATCACCGAGCGCGGAGATGAAGACGATGGCGAACGTGGCTGGAATCATGCCGCCGTACTTGCCGAACAGCAGGAAGGCCAGCGTGCCGAGCACGATGCATACCGTGCCGCGCACGTCGGGCGCGGCGTGGTGTCCGTGCCCGTGGCCGGCCTGTTTTGCACCTTCCGGAGGATCATTGCGTGCCGACACGGCGATCAGTACGCCGACGAACGCCAGAAGCGCCCCCACGGCAACCGGGAAGAAGCCCGGCCCCATATGGCTGAGCGAACCGGTGTGATATTGCATGCCTGCCGCCACCGCGGCCAGCCCGACCAGCGTCATCAGGGTGCCGCCGTAATAGTCCTTCTTGAATCTCCAGGCGTGGCTCATTGGATGGCCCTCCCGTGCTTGTGCCTCATCGGCTGCCCTTCGGCGCTTTCCGCTTCAGTGAAGCGCGCGCCGCTATGTCGACTGGTCATGCTCTCCTCCATCCTTTCAGAACGCCAACGGCCGCGGGCACCTTGTGTCAGGACAGGATGCTCGCGGCGCGCCGGGTCAGAGCAATCTATAAGGGACGCCTTCCAATCGCCTTACGGAAGCCTTGCGCAAACCTTTCGGAAAGGGTCACGTTGTGATGTATGAGATTCCTGCGCGGCACTTCTAAGTGAAAATACCTAGCTAGCTTACGAAATCGGATGAGACGCTTAAGTAACCCACCCACCCGCATTGCCTCAGCGGCTCATTTCTGAAGAGGAATTCATTTGCGGACGAAAGTGACCCTTTGGTATGCTCCGCACCGTCATCACTCAGGGTAAATCCCATGGACTGTTGTTCTAGTCGGCCTCGGGCCGAAATCTGAACGGCCAGTCAGTCAAGGCGACCTCTCGCCACTGCCTGGCCGATACGGCGGGTAGTGGTATTCGTGCGGGTTCTCCGTGCGGACCTCTCCCATTTTCTGTTTGCGACCTGTGTCGGCGGCGAAAGGCCGAGGACGTTGCTCGTCCCGGTGTGCCTGCGCCGCGCGGCCAGTTGCCATGCCTACGTGCGCCATAGAAGCGCACGAGGGAGGTCTTGTGTCGTTCGTTCTTGTTCAATTCGTGGTCGCGTCCCTGCCCATCCTGCACAGCGCTTACAGGGCGCGCCGTGCAATCGCCCCCATTGCACTGTTTCTGATTCTGGCCGGTCTCGCACCGGCGCATGCCCAGGAGGCCAATCCATCCGGACCGGAGAGCCCGGGTCCGGTCGAAGACGCCAGTCCATTCGCGTTCCACGCCCAGACCACCTACGTCTGGCAGCGCAAGCCCGCCTTCAACGCTGCCTACTCGGGCGATAACAGTCTTGGTTCGCAGCGCGACAAGAGTTATTCCTGGACTGCCACGCTCGATCTCGGCCTGAAGCTGTGGAAGGGGGCCGAGTTTCATTTCAACCCGGAAGTGGTGCAGGGCGTGGCGTTCTCGGGCCTGCATGGTCTGGGCGGCCTCACCAACGGGGAACTGGCCAAGGTCTCCGGTCCGAACCCGACCGTGTTCCGCGCCCGCGCATTCCTGCGCCAGACGTGGGGGTTTGGCGGAGGCGAGGAGCAGGTGGATGCGGACTTCAACCAGTTCGCAGGCACCGTGGACCGCCGCCGCCTGGTGCTGACGGCCGGCAACATGCCCGTGCTCGACATCTTCAACGCCGTCGAGTACGCGCACGATCCGCGCACGCAGTTCCTGAACTGGTCGTTCCTGACGCACGGCTCGTTCGACTATGCGGCAGACGCCCGTGGCTATGACTGGGGGCTCGCGCTCGAGTACTACTACGACGACTGGGCGTTCCGCATCGGTCGGTTCCTGCAGCCGATCGAATCGAACGGCCTCGAGTTGGACACACGCTTCATGGAGCATTACGGCGACCAACTGGAGGTGGAGCGGCGCTACATGCTCGCCGGCCAGGAAGGAAAGGTGCGCCTGCTGCTGTGGCGCAACAAGGCAAAGATGGGCAGATTCGATGATGCGATCGCATTGGCCAATACCACCGGAGACACGCCCGATGTCGGTAACGTGCGCCGCGAGCATGCGAAGGTCGGCGTCGGGCTCAGCTTCGAGCAGAAGGTTGGCGAGGATCTGGGCCTGTTCACCCGCCTGGACTGGTCGGACGACAAGACCGAGACCTATGCCTTCACAGAGGTTGGCCGCAGTGTCTCGTTCGGCGGCATCCTCACCGGCCAGCGCTGGGCGCGACCGCAGGACTCGCTGGGCCTTGCCTTCGCCATCAACATGCTTGGCAGCGCGCACCGTGAGTATCTCGCCGATGGCGGCCTTGGAGCGTTCCTGGGCGACGGCGCGCTGAACTATGGCCGCGAACAGATCGTGGAAGTGTTCTACAGCTTCCAGCCGGTCAAGCACCTGTGGATCAGTCCCGACTTCCAGTACATCAAGAACCCCGGCTACAACCGTGACCGTGGTCCGGTGAAAGTCTATGGCGTGCGTTTCCACGCAGAAATGTGAGCCGCTGCACCACTTGACTGTCGTTGCAGCGTACATTGATCCGGAGAATCGGATATGACCCTTGATTTCCTGAAGACCCTCTACGGTGCCTTCCTGCGTACGCGCCGGGTGACGCACCAATTCCGCCGGCTGGCGATGTTTGAATCGCTGGGCGAGCCGGGGCCGTCGCGCGCGATGCCGGACACGCTGACGCGCGCGCTGCAGCGTGCGGCGAAGGATGATGTGCCCGCCGTGCTGGTGCGCATGAACTCGCATGAAGACGGCCTGACCACGGACGAGGCGCAGGAGCGGCTGAAGCGCGTCGGCCCCAACGAGGTCGACCACGAGAAGCCGCTGCCCGCGTGGCTGCATCTGTGGCACTCGTATCGCAACCCCTTCAACCTGCTGTTGACGGTACTCGCCGCGATCTCGTGGCTGACCGAGGACGTCAAGGCCACGGTCGTGATCGGCTCCATGGTGGCACTCTCGACGCTGATCCGGTTCGTGCAGGAACGCCGCTCGAACAACGCCGCGGAATCGCTGAAGGCGATGGTCAGCACCACGGCCACCGTGGTGCGGCGCGATATGGCCGCCAGCGTGACCGCAACCAGTGCGCAGTACCTGCATCTTCCGCTGCACTCGAAGCCGCCCGCCAGGATCGAGGTGCCGCTGCGCGACCTGGTGCCCGGCGAGATCGTCGCGCTGTCGGCGGGCGACATGATCCCCGCCGATTGCCGCATTCTGGTCGCCAAGGACCTGTTCATCAGCCAGGCCGCCATGACCGGTGAATCGCTGCCGGTCGAGAAGTTCGCCGAGCGGCGCCATGGCGGCGACAGCCCGCTGGAGCTCAGCAACATTGCCTTCATGGGCACCAACGTGGTGTCCGGCGCGGCAACTGCGCTGGTGCTGGAGACCGGCAACCGCACTTACTTCGGCACGCTGGCCGCACGCGTGACTGCCACCGACCGCACGGTGACCGCGTTCCAGGCCGGGGTGAACCAGGTGAGCTGGCTGCTGATCCGCTTCGCGCTGGTGATGGTGCCGATCGTGCTGCTGGTCAACGGCTTCACCAAGGGCGACTGGATGGAAGCCTTCCTGTTCGCGTTGTCGGTGGCGGTTGGCCTGACGCCGGAGATGCTGCCGATGATCGTCACCTCCACGCTGGCAAAGGGGGCAGTGCTGCTGTCGCGCCGCAAGGTGATCGTCAAACGGCTTGATGCGATCCAGAACTTCGGCGCCATGAACGTGCTTTGCACGGACAAGACGGGCACGCTGACGCAGGACCGGATCGTGCTGGAACGGCATACCGACGTGCTGGGCCAGGTGTCGGCCGATGTGCTCAAGCACGCCTATCTGAACAGCTATTTCCAGACCGGTCTCAAGAACCTCCTGGACCGGGCAGTGCTCGAGCACGTGGAGCTGCAGCGCGAACTGCAGCCCGTGCAGGACTACCGCAAGGTGGATGAGATCCCGTTCGACTTCCAGCGTCGCCGCATGTCGGTGGTGGTATCCGAGCGCGACGACCACAACGAACTGATCTGCAAGGGCGCCGTCGAGGAGATCCTGAGCGTGTGTTCGCGCGTGCAGATCAACGGCAACACGCTGCCGCTGGACGACGCGCTTCTGGCGCAGGTGCGCCAGATCACGCGGGATCTCAACGAGGAAGGCCTGCGCGTGGTGGCTGTGGCCATGAAGGAGACGCCACCGGCGCACACCATCTACGGCGTGGCTGACGAGAGCGATCTGACGTTGATTGGCTATATCGCCTTTCTCGATCCGCCCAAGGAGTCCACGGCGCCGGCGCTGCGCGCGCTTGCCGCGCATGGCGTGATGGTCAAGGTGCTGACCGGCGACAACGAACTGGTCACCGCGAAGATCTGCCGCGAGGTGGGGCTCGAGGTCGACGGCATCCTGCTTGGCTCGGACATCGAGCGCGTGGAGGCGGAACAGCTCTCGCGCCTGGTGGAAACGCACAACGTCTTTGCGCGCCTCTCGCCGCTGCACAAGGAGCGCCTGGTCCATGCATTGCGGGCCAACGGCCATATCGTCGGGTTCATGGGCGATGGCATCAACGACGCCCCGGCACTGCGCGCCGCCGATATCGGTATCTCGGTGGACAGCGCCGTGGATATCGCCAAGGAAGCGGCGGACCTGATCCTGCTGGAAAAGAGCCTGATGGTGCTGGAGGAGGGCGTGATCGAGGGCCGGCGCACGTTCTGCAACATGCTCAAGTACATCCGCATGACGGCCAGCTCGAACTTCGGCAACGTGTTCTCCGTGCTGGTGGCCAGCGCATTCCTGCCCTTCCTGCCGATGCTGCCGCTGCAGTTGCTGGTGCAGAACCTGCTGTATGACATCTCGCAGATCGCCATCCCGTTCGACCGCGTGGATGACGAGCTTGTGACGCGGCCACTGAAATGGAATCCGGGCGATATCGGCCGTTTCATGGTGTTCTTCGGCCCGATCAGCTCACTGTTCGATATCACCACGTTCCTGGTGATGTGGTTTGTCTTCGGCGCCAAGACGGTTGCCGATCAGTCGCTGTTCCAGTCTGGCTGGTTCATTGTGGGTCTGCTCACGCAGACGCTGATCGTCCATATGATCCGTACGCCGAAGCTGCCATTCATCGAAAGCCGGGCGTCATGGGCGTTGATCGTGATGACCGCGGTCATCATGGTGCTGGGTGTGTTCCTGCCGATGGGCGCCATGGCCGGCTACTTCAAGCTGCAGGCACTGCCGGCCGCGTACTTCCCCTGGATGATCGGCATCGTGCTCAGCTATGCGTTGCTGACGACGGCAATGAAGCGGTTCTATATCCGCCGTTTTGGCTGGCAGTAGGCGCGGGAGGCAGGCACCGCGCGATCGGATCAGTGCCCGCGGGCACTGATTGTCTTGATGACTAGTCAACAAGCCGACGAAAAAAACGCCCGCGAGATCGGGGGTTCGCGGGCGGATAGGTGCATCGTGGGGTCAAGTCACGATGGCGACATTTAGCCATGCTGGGTGTTGCCTGTCACCCCTTCGGTCGGGTGGCTTGCGGGCATAGGCCGATTTGGTGTAATCACTCCACCGGTTGCGCTTCGGGGAACTTGTAGGCACCGCGCAGGACCTCGGTGCGGGGCCGGTACAGCCGCACGGTGTAGTTCCAGCCCTCCATGATCGGCAGGCAGTTCGGTGCGGCTGCATCGCATCCGCCGAACTGGATCGCCACGGCGCCGTCGCTGCCGCGCTTCGCGGTCAGGTTGTTCAATGCGTACAGGCCGGCCGGATTCTTCTGGAAGTACCCCTCGGCGTTGTAGACGCTGATCGACCAGAACCCGTCGACCGGCACATCCTTCACGGACACGCGGTAGACGGTCTTGCCGTCGTTCCTGGCCGGGGTCACGTTCAGGTAGGTGGCATCGCGGTCAGGATTGCCGCCCCAGGCCGCAGCGGCGCCAAGCAGCCGTTTCACCGGGTTGACCTCTCCCTTCTTGCCGAATGCGCCCTTGAAATCGGGGATCGTGGACTGCAGCACCAGCAGTGCATCACGCACTTTCTTCTGGCTTGCCTGGTCCCACTGCGGCAACTCCAGCTTCCCCGACGCCTGCTGATGTACCTGGATGGCGTCCTGCAGCGCGTGTACCTGTTTCACGTCGTCCGGGTTGTTCGGGTCGACCAGCGTGCGAATGCCTACTACCGCGTAGCGCGTGCCTACGTTCTCGCGGGTCAGCACACGCTTGCCGGCGCCATAGTAGACGTTGGGCACATAGTGATCCTCGCTGATGACCTGCAGCGACATGAATCGCTTGCCCGGGTCAGGCATCGTGATGGTCACCGGACCGGCATCGAGATCGAACACGCCCGACGAGTAGAGCGTGTCGCGGTTCAGGCGGATCACGGTCTGGTGCTCGATCGATGCCGGCTCGCGCCGGTGCAGAAATTTTCCGAGGCCGCCCTGTTTGGTCAGGCCTGCGAAGTACATGTCGGATTCAGCGCGCACGAAGTTGTCGACCGTGACCGGAACGGGCTTGCCATCCGCCGGTGCGGTGGTGGTCTGCGCGTGTGCCACGCCGAGACCGGCGAGCGTGATGGAGACGTACTGAGCGATCAGCGATTTCTTCACGGTATAACCCTTATCGTGGTTCCAGATGTAGAGAGGCGCACGGCAGTATGCCGCAACGGCCGCCGCACAAACATCAGCACACGAAAGTGCTTATCACGCGTGACGAAAAGACTTAATTCTCGGGATTAACGTGGCGAACGGCCGATGATACGGAAGGGTCTGCCTGTTTCGATGCGCCCCCGTTCGAGACGCATCGTTCTCCAGGCCGCGCTTAGTGCTGTTTCTTGTCCTTGTGAGGACGGGGGGTTGTTGTCGCCGGTTGCGTGGGCGGGACGAGGAACGACGCTTGCGTCAGGTGCGTCATGGGTTCCGTTGCGCCTTGAGCGGGCGATGTCGGTGCCACGGCGGTCTGACCGTTCTCGTAGCCGGTCGATACGGCTTCGAGATATCCAGGTGGAAATTTTTGTTCGGGTGTCGCCACGGACTGGGCGCAGGCGGCAGTGCCAGCCATCAGCGCGAGAACGCCGATCGCCAGTTCATGCCCCAGAGAGATGGGCAGGAAGACTTTGGGATGCATCAGCTACTCCTTCTTCACATCGTCATGCAACGACTTCGGCGGGGCGCCCTCCGCTGGTACCGGCACAACGACGCAAGACAAAAGGCTGCTGCTTCGGCTGAAGACGCTTCACGTCTCCCGGGGCGGGGGACGGGCAGTCTGAGCCAGCATCGAATGCGTGTCGGAGATGGGGAAGTCGAACAGATGGACCGTGAAGGACCGAATGAGGGCGCTCGGCCTTCCTCACAATCTGTCATGGATCGCACGAAGTCAAACCGATTTACACATCAGGCCGTGAATGCCGCTAGGCCGTGTTGTGCAAGGCACGCGCTTCAACAGATACTGCATCGGCAGAATTTGCGTGGCCAGCGCCGTGCCCCGGTTTCGTGCCCACGCCCTGCGCTCTACGGGATTGCGCATCGTATCGAACAGCGCACGAATGACACGGTCGTTGGCCCCGGCCGTGCGCGTGGGCAGCATCGCCCAGCATCGGTATCGGCACCCCGATCTAGACTACAAGGCATTGCGACAAGCGCGCCGACCCCGGTCCAGGAGGTCCGTCATGACTGAATCCGCCGAACACGCCGCCGGCCAGCCCAGGCCCCAGATGGTGCCGGCCGGCTACCGTCAGGGCATCATCACCGCCATCACGGTACTGCTGGGATTCTCGCTGGCGTTCTGGCGCTTCTGGGGCTTCGAGACCCCTGGCCTGTGGAGCATCCGCGCGCTGTTCGCTGCGTTTTGCCTGGTGGCGGCCGTTGCGCTGCAGATCTATTCGCTGTTCCGCGCCCTTCGTATCGAGGACGACGAGGTCTCCGAGTATCGACGGACCGTGCGCTGGTTCATCGCCTCGGCCATTGCATTGCTCATTGGCCTGACCGCAGCCATGCTCGATGCGGCGCTCACCGAACAGGTGGACTGAGCCTCCGCCCGCAGGCCCACGCCTACAGCTTCAGCGTCGAGAGCAGAATGCTCGTTTCCGTATTGGCGATGCCGGGGATCAGGCGGATGGCGCTGAGGATGCGGTCGAACGCTTCCAGTGTATCGGCACGCAGTTCGGCCATCAGATCCCAGCGGCCGTTGGTGGTATGCAGCGCAACGACATTCGGATGTCCGCGCAGCACGCGGCGTACGTCCTCGCTGTGATTGCCCTCGATCTCGATGCTCATGATGGCCCGGATGCGGAATGCCTCCGCTTCGGGGCGTAGCCGGATCGTATAGCCGACGATCGTCCCGTCGGCCTCGAGCCTGGCCAGGCGGTTCTGAACGGTTGCCCGCGCCACGCGCAGTTTCCTGGCAAGCATCACGACAGGCATGCGGGCGTCATCCCGCAGCAGGGCAATGAGTTGTCGATCCGTATCGTCCATGAAGGTTGGCTGACTGCTGCAAAGGATAAGCAAAGTGTAGTGCCGTGCTGGCAATTTGCCTACCAGTGGGGCGCAGACTGACAGGGGCGCATCGTTGATGCACCCACGGCGCCGATGGCGCGCGGCAGTCTCCGGGGCAGTCGCTCAGGCAACGTTCATGGGCAGCAGGACCATCTGTTTGCCCTGCACGTGCAGGCGGTTCTGGATCTCGTTCGGGGTCTGATTGTGCAGCCATGCGGTGAGGAAGTTGACGTGGCTGAAGATCAGCTTGCTGGCAAAGCAGACGCTGTTCGGGTACTCGGCCATGACCCCGTCCACAAGGCGCGTGAACTCCATCACCGGGTTGGTGCCGTATGCCGCCCGCGATTCGGCGGCCAGGCCATGCCGCTGGCAGGTGGCCACGTAGTATTGCAGCGCTTCGCCGATGGTTTGCTGCAACCTGTGCAGCGTCTCCTGCCCCTCGTAGCTCTGTGCGTCGACCTCCCCGACGGCAAGGAAGATGAAGTTCTGGAAGTGCCCGGGGAACAGGCGTTGCACCCAGAGCAGCGCGTGCATGCTGACGCCGCGATGCTTGCCGACCAGCACGATGGCCGTCGGCTTGGCCGGGTCAAGCTTGGGCGCCTGTGCAGGATCGACCGCCGGCGGGCTTCCGGCGAACATCGCATCGGCGTGGGCAAGCTCGGCGCGTGTGGCCGAATAGTGACGCTTGACCAGGATGCAGAACAGAATCACGAGGCCCGTGACCAGCAGCGTCAGCCAGCCGCCCGCGGTGAACTTCTCGATAGTCGTGATCACGAGGACGGTCGCCGTGACCGTCAGACCCAGCAGGGACAGCCCGAAGCGCCGCACCCAGCCCGACTCGCCGCGGTGCTTCCACCAGTAGACGCACATGCCGAACAGCGACAGGCTGAAGGTCAGGAACACGTTGATGCTGTAGAGCACCACCAGCACCGATACGTCGCCATGTGTCCAGAGCAGGATCAGCACGCTCGAGACGCCCATCACCATGACGCCGTTCTGGCGCACCAGCCTGGCGGACAAATCGCGGAAGTGGCGTGGCACCCAGTGATCGCCCGCCATGTTGGACAGCACGGTCGGGCCATCGAGGAAGCCGGTCTGCGCGCCAACCAGCAGCAGGCCCGCTTCAAACGCGAGCACGGCGGCCAGGAGGGCGTGGCGTGCCAGCGGCGAGCCGAGGCCAAGATTGTCGATGACGCTGGCAAACACCACGGCATTCAGCGTCTGGCCTTCCACCGGCTTTGCATGCCAGAGCATGTACAGCAGGATGATGCCGCCAGCCGTGAACGCCAGCGAGGTCGCCATGTAGAACATGGTCCATTTGCCGTTGGGCACGCGGGGCTCGGCAAGCATGTTGACGTTGTTCGATACGGCCTCGAGCCCGGTGTAGGTCCCGCCGCCGAGCGAGAACGCACGCATCAGCAGCGCCAGCATGGCGATCGGACCGATCGCCTGCGAGATCGAAGATGCTTCATGGACCGCGCCGGGCACCACCTGCCCGATCGCTCCGGCATGAACTGCGACGCCATAGGTGATGAGTCCCAGATGCAGGACCACGAAGCCCATGAAGATCGGTAGCAGGACCAGGATCGATTCCTTCATGCCACGGAAGTTCAGCATGGTCATCGCGGCGACGATGCCCACCTCGGTCGCGAGCTTGTAGGCCTGTGCGCCAACCGGCAGCAGGCTGAAGAACGCATCGACGCCGCTGGCCAGCGATGTCGAAACCGTCAGGACATAGTCGACCAGCAGCGCCGCCCCCGATACCAGCCCCGGATGTGGACCAAGCAATGCTGTCGCCACCCGGTACCCGCCCCCACCCGTTGGAAAAAGCTCGATGACCTGGTTGTAGCCAAGCGCGATGATGAACACCGTGGCCGACGTGGCCAACGCAAGAAAGAGTGCCAGCGGCGTATGGCTGCCGAGCGCGAGGAAGGCTTCCTCCGGCCCATAGCACGAGGACGACAGGCCGTCGGCCCCCAGGCCGACCCAGGCCAGCACCGGCGCCACGGCGATTGCATGGCGTGTGGCCGGAGAAAGGGGATCGAGTGGCTTGCCAGCTAGGTATCGCCACCATCTGGACAGTTCCGCCATCGTCGTCTCCCCACTTGCGCATGCGGCAAGCCGGCCGAATGCACCGCCGCGCGGCGAGTTCGGCTCTGCGATAAATGTAGGCGGGACTCCACGCAGCCGGAAGCACGCGCGGCAGGCGTGGGCAAATTTTTACGGGATTTTTACCTCCCGACGCGATCCTTTGATCCGGCCTGTACAGGCACTTGCTTACCCTTGAGTCAGGGAAATCAAACTATTGACCAGATCATGATCAAGATACTTGTGCCGGTGGATGGTTCTGCATGTGCGCTGGCTGCCGTGCGGCACGCCGCGTTCCTGTATCGGGAAAGCAGCGTGGCGGAGGTGGTGGTGCTGAACGTGCAGCCGCCGCTGGAGCACACACGGGCCAGCGCGTTTCACTCGCTTGCCGAACTGCGCGAGCAGGAATCCCGCGAAGGCGAGTCCGCGCTCGAACAGGCCAGTAACATCCTCGACGACTCCGGTGTGCGCTATACGGCAATGATCGGGGTTGGCACCCCGGCCCGCGCCATCTCGGGCGCGGCGGAATCGATGAGTTGTGACGGTATCGTGATCGGCGTCAGCCTGTGGTCGCAGATCAAGGCCTGCTTTGGCGGCGGCCTGGCGGCCAGCGTCATGCGCAGGACCTCGGTGCCCGTGACCGTGGTGAAAGCGGCCGGCGCGGGTGGCGCGGCCGGCGTGACAATGGAGATGACCCAGGCACCGGCGCCGCATCCTCATTCCCGTCCGGCTCTCGTTGTATATCCCTGAGGGCACTTGTCCGGTTTGTCCAGCCAGGTCGGCCTTTCCAGCGTTGCCCCGGTGACCGTCTTCACCTGACTCAGTCGATCCGTGCGCCCGAACTGATCACCACCGGCTTCCACGACTGGTACTCCGCGACCACGAACTTGCCGAAGGCTTCGGCAGAAAGGTTCATGGCTTCCGCGCCCTGTTGCGACAGCTTGTTACGCATCTCGGGCTGGCCCAGCGCGTCGGTGACGGTCTTGTTCAGCCTGGCGACGATCTCCGGAGGTGTGCCCTTGGGCGCGAACAATCCGAACCACGCACCAGTCACGAGGTTCGGCACGCCGGCTTCGGCCATGGTTGGCACATCGGGCAATGCTGGCGAACGCTTGCGCGACGTGACGGCAATTGCACGAAGCTGCCCGCCCCGGATATGCGCAATCACCGATGGCAACGTCGCGAACATGAACTGGACGCGTCCCGCGAGCAGGTCGTTCAGCGCATCGGCACCCTTGTACGGCACGTGCGTGGTTTTCACGCCGGCGCGCTCGTTAAGGAGCACGCCCGACAGATGCGCGGCGGTGCCCACGCCGGTCGACCCGAAGTTGAGCCCGTTCGGATGTGCCTTCGCATAAGCCACGAGATCCTGTACCGACTTCACCTGCAGGCCGGGGTACACCACCAGCACGTTTGGAACATCGGCGATCGGAGCAACGGCCTGCAGATCGGTTTGCGGATTGACCTTCAGCTTGCGATACAGCGTCGGGTTGATCGCCACCGGCCCTACCGAGGTTGCCAGCAGCGTATAGCCGTCGGGATCACTGCGGCCGACGAAGTCGGTGCCAATATTGCCGCCAGCGCCGGGCCGGTTCTCCACCACCACGCTCTGTCCAAGCGCACGGCTCATCTGCTGCGCCACTTCGCGCGCAAGGATGTCCGTGGTGCCACCGGCGGTGAAGGCCACCACCACGCGGATCGGCTTGGTCGGGTAGGGCTCTTGGGCATGGCCTGTTGCGGCGCAAAAGAGCATCAGGCTGGCGGCAGTGCGCCGCAGGAAGGTTTTCATGGTTGTCTCCGGATGATTCTTGTCGTGAGCACGCCACCCCGCAGGCAGGGGGGCGAGCTTATCGATCATCTTAGGAAGCTGGTCCGCGCGAGCTTTGACGATATGGAAACGCAGTCTTCAAACGCGGCAGCCGTGCAGCTTGCGGCTACCGTGGCTTCAGGAAATGCTGCTCCATGGCCGCGCAGCGGCTCAGGTACTCGAGCAGGCGGGCCACGCCGGCCGGCAGACTTTCCTTGTCGCGCACGCACACATAGAACTCGCGCTCGGCCCAGTCGTCGCGCAGCGTCAGCAGCGAGAGTCCCATCATCTGCAGGTAGTTGCGAGCGATGCCCTCTGGCACCACGGCCAGCCCCAGTCCTTCCCGCACCATCCGGCAGCGTGCCTCGAAGTTGGAGACCTGCGTCTTTACGGTCAGCGGGCGTGAGATGGTGCCCGATACCAGGGTCAGGAACGCGTCGAACGTATGACGCGGAAAGTAGCCGAGGAAGTCGTAGTCCAGCGCTTCCTCCAGACGCAATGAACCCTTTGCCTCCAGCGGATGCCCACGTGGCACCACCAGTCCGACGCGGTCCTTGCGGTACGGCAGCGAGTGCACGCCCGGGCTGGGGCTTCGGGCGTGGTAGATGCCGATATCGGCGTCGCCGTTGGCCACCATGCGCGGGATGTCGAAGCTGAAAGCCTCGATCAGGTCGATACGGGCTTCGGGGTCGTGCTTGAGGAATCCACTGATGTCGGCAGGCAGGAACTGCAGGATCGTGGACCGGTTCGACGCCAGGCGGATCTTGGCGATGCCGTCCATCGAGTAGGTGGCCAGTGCATCCTGGGCCAGTTGCACGCTACGCACGATGGCCTTGGCGCGCTGATAGAGCATCGCACCGGCCGGTGTCGGCTCCACGCCGCGTCCGTGGCGCCGCAGCAGCGCGGTGCCCGCGCGGCGTTCCAGCTCGGCAATCCGCTTGCTGGCGGCCGATGTCACCAGGTTCTCGCGCTCGGCGGCGCGCGAGAGGCTCTTTTCCTCGACCGCGGCGATCAGGATGGCAAGCGAGGCAATGTCCATGTGCGTGCTCGAAATGGAAAGGCTGGCGCGCTAGCTGCGCCACGCAGAGTATGCATCACCGACATGCGGCCCGCATGCGCATGCCGGATCGGGAGCTTTCTCGAATCGTCAAAGCTGGCGCGGCTGCCGTTCTTACCATGGGAACCATTCCTGCCGAGGAGACCCATGGAATGCTGATCGACGAATTTGCCGGGTATGTGGCGCATCAGGCCGATGCCGCGCTGCCCGATGACGTGCTGCACCACGCCCGGCGTGTGGTGATCGACTGGTTCGCCGCGCTGCTGGCCGGCGTGCAAATGGCGCCCGGCCAGCAGCTTGTTGCGGCGCACCGTGCGGAAACCGGCGTGGGCCGCAGCAGCGTTGTCGGGCGTGCCACCACCGCGTTTCCCGGACTGGCCGCGTGGATCAATGGCAGTACATCGCACGCTGCCGAGTTCGACGATATCTTTCGCGATGCCATCTATCACCCGGGCTGCCCGACCATCGCCGCGGCGCTGGCGCTGGCGGAGCACCGCGATGCGAGCGGCACGGACTTCCTGCGTGCCGTGATCGCCGGCTACGAGGTCAGTACACGAATCGGCGCGGCGATCCAGCCCGCGCATTACCGCTACTTCCACACCACTGGCACGGTCGGCTGCATCGGTGCGGCGGCAGCCGGCAGTGTGCTGCTGGCGCCTGGCGACGCCCGCGTGGCCGCCGATGCGATGGCCACGGCCACCACGTTCGCCTCGGGCCTGCAACAGGCGTTCCGTTCCGATGCCATGACCAAGGCGCTGCACGCGGGCCACGCCGCGCAGGTTGGCGTGCAGTCGGCGCAGGGCAGCGCGCATGGCGTCACGGGCGTGCACGACATCCTGGAAGGCGATGCCGGCTTTGGTCCGGCCATGTGCGGCAGTCCTGATTGGCGCGACGTAACGGCCGGACTCGGCACCGACTACAACATCACGCGCATTACTCAGAAGAACCACGGATGCTGCGGGCATACGTTCGCCGCCATCGACGCGGCCATGCGCATCATGCGCGACCACGATCTCGATCCGGCACGCATCGCGGCAGTCCGCGTTGGCACCTATCAGGTGGCGTTGGACGTCACGGGCAACTTCGATCCGACAACACCGTTCGAGGCCCGCTTCAGCCTGCCTTATGTCGTGGCGCACGGCATCCTGCACGGTGCGGTACGGCTCGATGCATTCCAGCCTGACAGGCTCGGCGATACATCGATCCGGGCCTTGATGGCCAGGATCACGCTGACCGCGGACGCCGAACTGACTGCTGCCTTTCCGCGTCAGCGCGCGGCGCGGGTGGAAATCGAGATGGCCGATGGCAGCCGCCATGCCTATTTCGCGCCGCATCGGCTTGGCGACCCGGAGGCGCCGCTGGACGACGCCACGCTTGCCGACAAGTTCATGGAACTGAGCGGCCCGGTACTCGGTACGGTACACGCCGCCCGGCTGCTTGACGCGCTCTGGCGGCTTGACGACCGGCCGCTGCGCACGCTTGCGCTGGACACGCTGCACGCGGGCTGAACCGCGCCGAACCCCTCCATGTCTTCACCCCACATCATGACAAGAGTCGACAACGACGTT
Organism: Cupriavidus sp.; assembly: GCA_019236395.1. Lineage (GTDB taxonomy): Bacteria > Pseudomonadota > Gammaproteobacteria > Burkholderiales > Burkholderiaceae > Cupriavidus. The sequence continues at coordinate 5,461 of JAFAJB010000249.1, read as the reverse complement.
GCGCGCCATGCCCGCGCGCAACTGGCCAAGGCGCTATTCACACCGGATGCGGTTGCGCTGGTCGGTGCCTCCGCCGATGAAAGAAAGAACACGGCCCGGCCGCTTCGCTTCATGCGCAAGCACGGCTTTCAGGGACGTGTGTTCCCCGTCAATGCGGGCCGCAGCGAGGTGATGGGTTTGCCCGCATATCCGAGCGTCGCCGCGCTGCCGGCGCCGATCGATCATGCGTTCATCATGGTCCCGGGTGCGCAGGTGGCCGAAGCGCTGGAGCAGTCAGCGGCGCGCGGCGCTCGTGTCGTGACTGTATTCTCGGACGGCTTCGCCGAGCTCGGCGAGGCAGGCATGGCGGCGCAGCAGGCGCTGGCCGCACGCGCTGCCGAACTCGGGGTACGGCTGCTGGGGCCGAACAGCATCGGCGTGGTCGATATCCATAGCGGCGCCGTGCTTTCCGTCAATGCCGTGCTGGAGACGGATGCGCTGCATCGAGGGCCGGTCAGCGTGGTGTCGCAAAGCGGCTCGATGCTCGGTGCCTTGCTGTCGCGCGGTGCCGCACGCGGGCTTGGCTTTGCCAAGCTCGTTTCGGTTGGCAACGAGAGCGATATCGGCGTGGGAGAGCTGGTTGACCTGCTTGTGGACGATGCCGCCACCGAGGTCATCCTGCTGTTTCTCGAAACGATTCGCGATGCGGCGGTGCTCGGGCCAGCGTTGCGCCGCGCCCGCACGGCAGGCAAGCCGGTGCTCGTGTACAAGCTTGGGCGTTCGGAGCAAGGCGAGGCGCTTGCGCAATCGCATACCGGCGCGCTGGCGGGCAACGATGCCGCTGTCGATGCGTTCCTGCGCAAGCATGGCGCCATGCGCGTGGAGATGCTCGAAACGCTGTTCGAGGCCGCGCCGCTGGCGTTGCGACATGCGCGCGAGTTGCCTGTGCTCAAGCGCGCACCGCGTGTCGCGGTGGTCACCACAACGGGCGGTGGCGCGGCAACCGTGGTGGACCGCCTGGGCCTGGCCGGCGTGGAAGCCGTGCCGCCGCCCGATGCGTTTGTCGCCCATATGGCTAGCCGCGACGTGAAGATCCGCCAGACCCCGATCATCGATCTGACGCTGGCTGCCACCAGCACGCAGTACCGCGATCTGGTCGAGCAGATGCGGCTTGCCGATTGGTGCGATGCCGTGTTGTGCGTCGTCGGGTCGTCGGCGCAGTTTCACCCGCAGCTTGCCGTCAAGCCGATCGTGGAGGCCGCCGGTGTTGGCGACAAGCCGCTGCTGGCGTTCCTGGCGCCGGAAGCGGGGCAGTCGCTGCAACTGTTGCAGGCGGCAGGCGTGCCCGCGTTTCGAACGCCGGAGAGCTGTGCCGATGCACTCGCCTGCCTGTTTCGTGCTGCACATGTTGGCGCGGACCTCGAAGACGCGCTCCCGCGTGTTCAATGGCCGACGCACTTGCCCGAGCAGGGCGACCTGTCCGAGCTTGAGGCCGCAGAGGTTTTTACCGCGCTTGGCGTGCCGATCGCCGCGTCGGCGCTGGTTCGCGAAGGCGCGCTGGAGCACGCCGTGCCATATCCGGTGGTGGCCAAGGTCTGCTCGCGCGACATCCTGCACAAGACGGAGATCGGCGGCGTGCAGGTCGGTGTGGGCGACAACGCCGAACTGGCCGCCGCCGCTGCGCGCCTGCTCGCCAATGCACGCCGGGGCGCGCCTGATGCGCGGATCGACGGCATTCTGGTGCAGCGTATGGAAGACAGGCTGCTGGAATTGATGCTCGGCTATCGCACTGATCCGCTGGTGGGGCCGATCGTCATGCTCGGCGCTGGTGGCATCACTGCGGAACTGCATCGCGACGTCAGCCTGCGTCCCGCGCCGGTGAGCCTGGAGGAGGCTCACCAGATGATCGACGAGGTGCGCTCGACCCGGCTCGTGCGCGGCTTCCGCGGCTTGCCGCGCGGCGACGTCGATGCACTGGCCGACGCGATTGTCCGCTTTTCCCGGTTGGCGACGGTGCAAGGCGTCACCGTGGCCGAAGCCGAGATCCACCCGCTGTTTGCGCGCGCAGATGGCGTGGTCGGTGTCGACTGCGTGCTGCGCCTCGCACCTCACTGATACCGAGAATCATCCGGAGACATCATGCAATTCAAGCTTTCCCCCGAACAACAGGAATTCCAGGACGCTGTCAGCCGCTTCGCGGAGAAGGAACTGAGAAGCGGCGCTCGCGAGCGCGCACATAGCGATGACTATCCGTGGGACGTGGCCCGCAAGATGGCCGCGCAGGGGCTGCTGGGGATCACGATTGCCGAGGCCGATGGTGGGCAGGGCGGCACGCTGATGGACGCATTGATCGCGATCCAGGCAGTGGCAGCGCATTGCCCGCGTAGCGCCGACGTGATCCAGGCCGGCAACTTCGGTGCGATCCGCGTGCTCGCGGAGTACGGGTCGCCGACGCAGAAGGCGAAATGGCTGGGCCCGCTGCTGCGCGGCGAGGCGTTGATCTCGGTCGGTATGACAGAGCCCGAGGCAGGATCGGCCGTCACCGAACTGAAAACCAGCGCGACGCCCGACGGCGAGGGCTTCCGCATCAACGGCAGCAAGATCTTCACGACGCACGGGCCGCACGCGGACGTGATCCTTGCCTATGTGCGTTTCGGGCCGGGCGTGGGCGGCATCGGTTCGGTACTGATCGACACGAAGGCGCCCGGCGTGCGCATCGGCCAGAAGTCGCGTTTCATGTCGGGAGAGGAGTGGGCGCAGATCTACTTCGAAGACGTATTCGTTGCGGCCGAGGACGTGCTGCTGGGCGAAGGTGGCTTCAAGAAGCAGATCGCAGGATTCAACGTGGAGCGGCTTGGCAACACGGCGCGCTCGTTGGCGCTGGGACGCTACGCGTATGAAGTGGCGCGGCAATGGGCGCTGCAGCGCAAGCAGTTCGGCCGCCTGCTGTGCGAATTCCAGGGCCTGCAATGGAAGTTCGCCGATATGAAGATGAAGCTCGACGCGGGTCAGTTGCTGCTCTACCGCGCCGCAGTCAATGCCGACAGCGGCTTCCCATCGGCGGAGGAAACCGCCATTGCCAAGGCGTTCTGCAATCAGGCCGGGTTCGACATCGCCAACGACGCGCTGCAGGTGATGGGGGGGATGGGTTACAGCCAGGAAGAACTGGTGGAGTACTGCCAGCGCCGCTGCCGTGGCTGGATGATCGCGGGCGGTTCGATCGAGATCCTCAAGAACCGGATTGCCGAATCGGTGTTCGAGCGGGCGTTTTCGCAGCGCCCTTGACGTTACGGATCGCCGGAGACTGCTGCTTGGCGATTCGCGCTTCCCGGGGGAAGCGCGAAAACGCGCCCCGGAGCCTTTACGTGTCACGTAACGTCTCCGGGGCACACGCACCGAAGCGGTCAGGGCGTGATGGCCACCTTGAGGACTCCGTCGCGCTGGTGCGAGAACAGATCGTATGCGGCCTCGATGTCCGCAAGCTTGTAGCGATGCGTGACCAGGGGGCCGAGATCGATCCGCTGGGTTTCAATCACGTTCATCAGCCGGCGCATGCGCTCCTTCCCGCCCGGGCAGAGCGAGGTGATGATGCGATGGTCGCCCAGGCCCGCGGCGAAGGCATCGAGCGGAATCCGCAGATCGCTCGAGTAGACGCCCAGGCTCGATAGTGTGCCGCCGGGCTTGAGCACGCGCAGGGCGGACTCGAACGTGGCCTGGGTGCCGAGCGCTTCGATCGAGGCATCCACCCCTCTGCCGCCGGTGATGCGCAGGATTTCCTGCACGACGTCTGTGTTGCGGAAATTGAGCGTCACGTCCGCGCCCATCTGCCGCGAGATGGCCAGCCGGTCGTCGATGCCGTCGACGGCGATGATCAGCGACGCGCCGCGCAGGCGCGCGCCGGCCGTTGCGCACAGCCCGATCGGGCCCTGCGCGAATACCGCGACGATATCGCCGATCTTGATATTGGCATGTTCCGCGCCGGAAAAGCCGGTGGACATGATGTCCGGACACATCAACACCTGTTCGTCGGTGAGGCCATCGGGGATCGGTGACAGATTGGCCTGCGCATCGGGCACGAGCACGTACTCGGCCTGCGTGCCGTCGATCGTGTTGCCGAAACGCCAGCCGCCCATCGGCTTGTAGCCGTGCGCGTGGCCCTGTCCATCCTGCGACGCGCAGCCGTCCTGGCACGCGTAGGAATAGAAGCTTGGGCAGATCGCGCCGGCAATCACGCGCTGGCCTTCACGATAGCCACTGACCCCGCTGCCGAGCTTTTCGATGATGCCCACTGGTTCGTGGCCGATCGTCAGACCAGGCTTGACCGGGTATTCGCCCTTGAGGATATGGACGTCGGTGCCGCAGATCGTCGTGGTGGTGATGCGGATCAGTGCGTCGGTGGGTCCGACGGCGGGGATTGGCTTTTCCTGCAGGACGATCTTGCCAGGGGCCAGGAAAACCGCAGCTTGCATACCTGCCATGTCATGCTCCTTTTGAATGGCGTGAAAGGCCGCCCGCAGCCAGCATCCGGGCGGTGACTCAGCCAGTCTAGGTCGCATGCGCGTGGCCGCGTTGACAGTCGTCAAAGTCAGAGAATGTGCGGTCAGCGGCCCTCGGTGAAATCGTCCTTGACGGCGGTCAAGGTGGCGCCGATACTTCGCAAACTATGCAGTGAATAGTTCGGAGACGACATGGAAGACAGCCTGCCTGAAGTGGACAACTACGCGCCGGTCGAGCGCGAGATCGAAGCGGAACACCTGACCGTGCGTGGTGCGTTGCCTGAAGGTCTGCGGGGCACGCTGTACCGCATCGGCCCCAATCCCCGGTATCCGTTGCCTGACGCGCACTGGTTTGGCGGCGACGGCATGGTGCACGCGTTCTCGCTCGACAGGGCGGGCGTCTCGTATCGCAATCGCTGGGTTCGCACGCCGAAGTGGCACGATGAGGCGCGAGCCGGGCGGGCGCTGTTCCGGGCCTTCGCCGGCAAGATGCCCGATGCGCCCGAGTGGTCCGGCAAGGACGGCGGCGTGGCCAACACCAATATCATCTGGCACGCCGGCGCGTTGCTGGCGCTGGAAGAGGCGCACATGCCCACCGCCGTGACGCCGCGCACGATCGAGACGCTGGGCTACATCGAATACGGCCCGCTGAAAGGCCCCTTCACGGCCCATCCGAAGACCGACCCGCAGACCGGAGAGTTGCTGTTCTTCGGCTATAACGCCGATGGCAAGCTGACGCCGGGCGTGCAGATTGGCGCGATCGACGCGCATGGGCGCATGACGCACTACACGCATCTGCAGGCGCCGTATCCGAGCATGATCCACGACTTCATGGCCACGCCGCGTCATCTGCTGATTCCCGTGCTGCCGCTGACCGGCAGCCTGGCGCGCGTGGAGCAGGGCGGTCCGGGTTATGCGTGGGAACCGGACAAGCCGTCAATGGTTGGCATCCTGCCGCGCGGCGGCAGGGCCGAGGACGTGCAATG
>JAFAJB010000205.1 GCA_019236395.1 Cupriavidus sp. | reverse complement strand
GATCGTCTGGGACGATGCCAGCCAGGGGGTGCGCTTCGAGTACACCGACATCCCGCCGAACCTCGTGGCCACTGCGAAGGAGTGGCACGACAAGATGGTGGAAGCCGCCGCCGAAGCCAGCGAGGAACTGCTGGAACGCTATCTGAGCGGCAAGCCGCTGACCGAAGACGAAATCAAGGCCGGTCTGCGGAAGCGCACCGTGGCCGGAGAGATCGTGCCGATGCTGTGCGGCAGCGCATTCAAGAACAAGGGCGTGCAGGCCATGCTCGACGCCGTGATCGACTACCTGCCGTCGCCGGTGGACGTGCCCGCCATCCTCGGCCATACCGAGGACAACAAGCAGGCCGAACGTCACCCGAGCGACGATGAACCGTTCTCCGCACTGGCGTTCAAGATCATGACCGACCCATTCGTCGGCCAGCTGATCTTCTTCCGCGTGTACTCGGGCGTGGTCAATTCCGGCGACACCGTCTACAACCCGGTCAAGGCCAAGCGCGAGCGGCTGGGCCGCATCCTGCAGATGCATGCCAACGTGCGCAACGAGATCAAGGAAGTCCGCGCGGGCGACATCGCCGCGGCCGTGGGGCTCAAGGAAGCCACCACGGGCGACACGCTGTGCGATCCTGACAAGGTCATCATCCTGGAACGCATGAGCTTCCCCGAGCCTGTGATTTCCCAGGCCGTGGAGCCGAAGACGAAGGCCGACCAGGAGAAGATGGGCATCGCCCTGAACCGCCTGGCGCAGGAAGATCCGTCATTCCGCGTGGCCACCGATGAAGAGTCGGGCCAGACGATCATTTCGGGCATGGGCGAACTGCACCTGGAAATCCTGGTCGACCGCATGAGACGCGAGTTCGGCGTGGAGGCCTCTGTCGGCAAGCCGCAGGTGGCGTATCGCGAAACGATCAAGGGCAAGGCGCGCGATGTCGAAGGCAAGTTCATCAAGCAATCGGGCGGCCGTGGCCAGTACGGTCACGTGGTGCTCGACGTCGAGCCGCTGTCGCAGGGCGGTGGATACGAGTTCGTCGACGCCATCAAGGGCGGCGTGGTGCCGCGCGAGTTCATCCCGGCGGTGGACAAGGGCATCCGTGAAACGCTTGAAACGGGCGTGCTCGCCGGGTACCCCGTGGTGGACGTGAAGGCGACGCTTGTCTTCGGTTCGTATCACGATGTCGACTCGAACGAGAACGCTTTCCGCATGGCCGGTTCGATGGCCTTCAAGGAAGGCATGCGGCGCGCCAAGCCGGTGCTGCTGGAGCCGATGATGGCCGTCGAGGTGGAAACGCCCGAGGAATTCACCGGCAACGTGATGGGAGATCTCTCGTCGCGGCGCGGCATGGTGCACGGCATGGAAGACATTGCCGGGGGCGGCGGCAAGCTAGTGCGCGCCGAAGTGCCGCTGGCGACCATGTTCGGCTATTCCACATCGCTGCGTTCGCTGACTCAAGGCCGCGCCACGTTCACGATGGAATTCAAGCACTACGCCGAAGCGCCGGCCACCGTGGCGGAAGCCGTCGTCAACTCGCGCAAGGCAGGTTGACCGGCACTGCGACGTATCTTGAGAGCCACTTGAGCCGCCGCGAAAGCGAGTCTGCCGACCGGCGCGCCTGCCATCCGGCAAGCAGGCGCGCGGGAATTCCGTGCGGCGAACCCCGGCGAAGTTGGAACCGAAGTGAGGACTTTCGCACGCCCGGCGCGACTGTTCCGTGGCACTATGGCCGGCGTCGGATCGATCCGCACACAGGAGCGCATCATGATGGCATTTCTCGGGACCCTGGTCGTTGGCCTGATCGTCGGTCTGATCGCAAGGGCCATCAAGCCCGGCGACGACAAGATGGGCTGGATCATGACGATCATCCTCGGCATCCTGGGCTCCGTGGCAGCCGGTTACGTTGGCCGCGCCATGGGCCTGTATCAGCCTGGACAGCCGGCCGGCTGGATTGCCTCGGTGATCGGGGCGATCGTGCTGCTGGTGATCTACGACATGGTCAGGCGCAAGTCCTGACGCCCTGGCCGATATCTCGGCACCTCGGCCCGACACTCCGGCGAACGCTCAGTTCTCGCAGCGAAGCAGCGCGGCATCGCTGCCGGGCGCGACCATCGACGTGATCTGCGGCGCAAGCGAGCGCAACACCCGCAGCGAAAGCGCACTGGTGAACGAATAGCGCGCAGCGTAGGGCTCGCGCACGTGAACCGTGACGGTGCCGAAGTAGCGGTCACCGAGCAGGAACACGAACGTGGCCGAACGGCTGACCGAGCGCGATGAGATCACGCGGCCTCCCGGACCGTAGGTCTGGAAGCGCTGGTCGCCGGTGCCGGTCTTGCCGGCGATGATCAATGGCTTCCCTATCGCCTGCCCCTTGCGGTTGACCGGCACGAACGCGCCGTTGATCGACTTGGCGGTACCGTCCTGCACGACATCAAGCATCGAACGCCGCACCAGCACGGTGATTTCCGGCACGATCAGCGGCTTGCCCGGCGACGGTTGCAGGCTGTAGGTGCTGGCATAGGGCGTCTCGGACGCAAACGACAGCGCGCGCACGGTGGAGGGCTGGGCGTCCACGCCATTGGCCAGAATGATGCCGGCCAGTTCGGCCAGCGCCGCGGGCCGGTCACCGGAAGCCCCAATCGCCGTGCCATAGGATGGCGTCAGCGAATCGAACGGATAGCCAAGCCGCTGCCAGCGCTTGGCGATCTTGTCGAACGCTTCGCGTTCCAGAAGCGTACGGATGCGGCCATCCTGGCCGAGCTTGCTGTGCGTCTTGAACAACCAGGCGTAGACGGTCTGGCGATCGGGCGCGCTGGCTTTCAGGATCTCCTTGAGCGTCGCGTCCGGGTGCGAGTCCATGTACTCGACCATCCACAGTTCCAGCGGATGGATGCGCGACAGGTAACCCCGGTCGTTGAGGTTGAACTTGTCGTGGCCGTACTTCATGTAGAGCGTCAGCAGATCATCGTCGGAAAGGGAAGCCTTCTGCTTGGGCATCCACTCGCGCAGCGTGCGTGCGAAGGTCGCGAAGTCCGTGTTCGGCCGTGCGCTGAGCAGCGTCACGGACAGCCGCACGGCCGCCAGATGCGGCGTCGGCTGCTTGACGCGGCCGAGCAGCACCTTGAGTCGCTCATCGTTGCTCTTGCCGCGATAGCGCTGGTAGAACGCCGTCATGAACGCGCTGCCCTCCTCGTCGGCAAACTGCTCGAGGTAGGCACGCCGTCCCGGCGCACTGCGGTCGTCAAGCAGGTCGCGTGCATCAGGGTGAGCCTGAAAGACTTCGTAGCGCACGATGTCCCGCATGATGCGGACGAAGACGAGGTTCACCGAGTGCTGAAAGCCCTCTCGCACCGTCATCTGGCGCTCGCCCTCCCATTTCTCGAAATTCGAGAAACTTTGCATGCCGCCGCCCGTGAAGAACGCCTCACCAGGGTTGCCCGAGTATTTGCGCGACATCGCGGCATCCAGCATCGTGCTGAGTTCACGGTCCGCCGGGGATTTGGCCGCGATCAGATAGTCGACGGCCCAGCGCGTGAGCACATCCTGGCGTGGCACCTGCAGCGCCATCAGTTGCGCCCGGCTCATGTCGGCATAGCGATCGTGCAGCTCGCTCATGATCTCGAGGTACGTCACCAGCGTGCGCAGCTTGGCCGTCGAACCGAGGTTGAGCCGCGCCCCGTTGTTGATGTCGAACGGCTGGTCGACATTGTCGGCCTGCACGCGTACCACGCTGGCGTTGCCGACACGCTCGAACAACGTGAAGCTGGCCACCAGTCGTGACGGGTCGTCGCCTTCGCGCAGCAGGTTCTTGCCGTACAGGCCCATCTCGTGCGCAACGGACTTGTCACGCAGGGCCAGCAGCGTGTCGGTGACCCGCCGTTGCGCCTCGCGGTTGATGGTGCTGTCCACGGTCAGGTCGAGCCGGTCGAGGTCATAGCGGCTGTTGATGCCGATCATGTGCGACACGTCGTTGCGCACCTGATTGACGGCCTTGCGCGTGACCCACGGTTCCGTTTCGGGACGTTGCGGCGGCGGCGCCTTGTCAAGCGACTGGGCCAGTGCGGCGTCACGCAATTCCGGCGTGATCGCGTTGGCCGCGGCCAGCAGGCGCAGGTAGCTGCCCGTCAGCGCGTCCAGGTTGGTGTCGTCGCGACGCAGGTGGTATGACGGACGGCGCTGCGAAATGATCAGCGACAACGCGCGCTTGTATGCCTGCGCCTCGCGTGGCGTGGGGCTGCGCACATCCATGTCGCGCAGCAACGCATTGAACTGGCCGAAATCCTCGCCGTACCAGACATAGAGTGCGTCGCCGATGCCGTTGATCTCTCCGTAGCCAACGCGCGCCGACAACGGTACCGTGTTTAGGTAGTCGAGCACGACATTCTCGCGTACGCGTTGCGTGTCAGGCCCGTCACGATAGGCGCGCAGTGAAGCGGAGGCCATCTGACGAAACTTCTCGGAGATCGACTGCGTCTTGCCCTGAGGCGAATGCCGGTACTTCTCGATCTGCGTGGCCAGCGTGCTGCCGCCGGGGCTGTCATGATGACGATCGGCCAGCTTGAGCCCCTGGTCGAGCATCGCGCGCGACAACCGGCGCCAGTCCAGCGCCGGATTCATCATCGGATACTCGGGGTTCAGCAGGTTCTGGTTTTCGACATAGAGCAGCGACGCGACCAGCACCTTCGGAATCGCCTCGAAGTTGTCATATTGGCGCTGCGGATAACGGTCGAACGACAACGTCAACGCGTTGCAGTCGCGCACGAGCAAACCGGCCTGGTTCTTTTCGCGATAGGGCGGGAAGATGCCCTGATCCATCAGCCGCACCATGTCGGGCGACATGCGCGCCTGGGCCGCGGTCACGTAGCCGTGCCGGAGCAATCGCTCGCCGAAATCGCCCAGGCGCTCATAACCGAGCCGTTCGTCATAGGGACCGGAATGGGGATACCGGATGCTGTCGCTGGGGCCGGGCTCGACTTCGTACGTCAACGACTTGCCCAGGCGGCTCATGTATCGAGCCTGCCATTGCGACGTGCGAACCTCGCTCGCGACGAGGCTCACAACGATATAGGCGCCGCCGCATACGGCGACCGCCATCCCGACGAGAATCAAGCCACGACGTGACACGTTTCGCATCCGGTTGCGCCGGGCCTGCCGCTTCGGCAGGCGTCGCCGGCTCATAGCCTCACGCAAGTCGGCCGTCATCCGACGGCCGCAAGCGTGCTTTCATATTACGCGCATCCGAAGCGGATTGCCGTAGGGAAGTTGGCTGGCGCACGAAGCGCCGCAGCCACCCGTGCGCATCGCGCAACAGGCAGCTTGGGCATCACACCGGTGTGTCGGGGAGGCGCTTGCTATGCGGCTGTCTAAGCGACGGCGACGGGGCGGCCAGCGAACGGATAGCCGGGATCGTTGTATCCGTGGGTGGACGCATGCCCACGCGGCACCAGTTCGTCGACGATGGCTTCCTCGGCGGGCGAGAGCGTCGCGCCCACTGCGCCAAAGTAGTCCTCGAACTGCGCCAGCGTGCGCGGACCGGCAATCACCGAACTGACGATCGGGTTGGCCAGCACCCACGCGGTGGCGAACTGGCCCGGTGTCAGGCCGCGGGCTTCGGCGTGGGTCTTGAGCGTCTGCGCGATGACGAGCGATTCCTCGCGGAACTCGGTTTCCATGATGCGCTTGTCCGCGCGCCCTGCGCGCGAGCTGGCGTCGGGAGCCTGACCGGGAAGGTACTTGCCCGTCAGCACGCCTCGGGCAATCGGGCTGTAGGGCACCACACCCAGGCCGAAGTGCTGGCACGCTGGCAGGATCTCGACTTCGGGCATCTGGTTCAGCAGGTTGTAATACGGCTGACAGGCCACCGGGCGCGGTACGCCGAGCCTGTCGCACAGACCGGCGATTTCGGCAATGCGCCAGCCGCGGAAGTTCGACACGGCCCAGTAGCGGATCTTGCCCGCGCGAATCAGGTCACCCATCGCACGCACCGGCTCCTCCAGGTTTGTACCCGTGAAGTCACGATGCAGATACAGGATGTCGACAAAATCGGTAGCCAGGCGACGCAGGCTGTCTTCCACCTCACGCATGATCCACGTGCGCGAATAGCCCGACTGGTTGGGACCGCTGCCCATCGCGTTGCCAAGCTTGGTGGCCAGCACCCAGTCATGCCGGCTGCCAGCCAGCAGCCGCCCGACCATCTGCTCGGACGCGCCCTTGCTGTAGACGTCCGCCGTGTCGATGAAATTCACGCCGTGCTCGCGTGCGCTGGCGACGATGCGGGCGGCCTCGGCCTCGTCGGTCTGGTCGGCGAACATCATCGTGCCCAGGCACAGGGCCGACACGTTCAGGTTGCTGGCGCCGAGGCGGCGGTACTGCATGGTGAAATCAGGCATGGGGGATTCCCGGGTGAGCAGATCCGGAGCATTGTGCCGCGTTGCGGGGCGATTTGCAGCGCAACCTTGCTTGCCTCTCCCCCGGCCCCTCTCCCGCAATGCGGGAGAGGGGAGAAAACCGGCGGCAGCAAAAAAAACGGCACGATCGCTCGTGCCGTTTTTTTGTCAGGGGCGTACCGCCGCTTCAGTCTTCGAGCTTCGGCAGCGCCGCGCTGGTCTTGGTCGACAGCAGGCCGGTCTTGGCATACGTCTGCAGCTTCTCGCGCGTGTCGACGATATCGAGCGTGCGCATCGTCAGCTGGCCGATACGGTCCAGCGGCGTGAACATCGACTCGCCCTTTTCCATCGTCAGGCGCTCAGGCTTGTACGTCAGGTTCGGCGACGTCGTGTTCAGGATCGAGTAGTCGTTGCCACGACGCAGTTCGATCGTCACTTCGCCGGTCACGGCGCCAGCCACCCAGCGCTGGGCGGTTTCGCGCAGCATGATGGCCTGCGGGTCGAACCAGCGGCCCTGGTACAGCAGGCGGCCCAGACGGCGGCCGTTGTCGCGGTACTGTTCGATCGTGTCTTCGTTGTGGATGCCGGTGATCAGGCGTTCGTAGGCGATGAACAGCAGCGCCAGGCCCGGGGCTTCGTAGATGCCGCGGCTCTTGGCTTCGATGATGCGGTTCTCGATCTGGTCGCTCATGCCCAGGCCGTGACGGCCACCGATGACGTTGGCTTCCATGAACAGGTCCACGGCGTTGGCGAACGTCTTGCCGTTCAGCGCCACCGGCTGGCCTTCCTCGAAGCGCACGGTCACTTCCTCGCGCTTCACTTCCACGTCATCGCGCCAGAACTGCACGCCCATGATCGGTTGCACGATGCGGATGCCCGAATCCAGGTGCTCCAGATCCTTGGCCTCGTGCGTGGCGCCGAGCATGTTCGAATCGGTCGAGTAAGCCTTTTCGGCCGACATCTTGTAGTCATGGCCGTTCTGGCGCATGAACTCGGACATTTCGGCGCGGCCGCCCAGTTCGTCGATGAACTGCTGGTCCAGCCACGGCTTGTAGATCTGCAGGCCCGGATTGGTCAGCAGGCCGTAGCGGTAGAAACGCTCGATGTCGTTGCCCTTGAACGTGCTGCCGTCGCCCCAGATGTTGACGCCGTCGTCCTTCATCGCCGCCACCAGCATCGTGCCGGTCACTGCGCGGCCGATCGGGGTGGTGTTGAAGTACGTCACACCGGCCGTGGAGATGTGGAACGCGCCGCATTGCAGCGCGGCGATGCCTTCGGCAACCAGCTGGGCGCGGCAGTCCACCAGGCGGGCAGCCTCGGCGCCGTAGGCCATGGCGCGACGCGGGATGTCGTCGTAGTCCGGCTCGTCGGGCTGGCCCAGGTTGGCGGTGTAAGCGTAGGGGATGGCGCCCTTCTGGCGCATCCAGAGGAGCGCGGCGCTGGTGTCGAGTCCGCCCGAGAAGGCGATTCCGACGCGCTGGCCGGAAGGAATGTGCTGCAGGATGGTAGTCATCGCCAGGAAACCAGGTGAATTTGTCGGCTCTTGGGGCGCCCCCGCATGATCGCCTCATGCGGCGAGCCGGTCCGGCGCCCGAAACTCGTAACCGTGAATTGTGACATGGCCCGGCGTCAGCGCCAAACGGCAGCGATGAATCCGGGCCTTCGTGCCCCGTCATATCTGTCCCCAAAAATAGATGTGGACATTGTTCGAGCCCTCGCCTAGTCTTTGTGGACGGCGTACACAAGCGTCGTCTCCAGCCCCCTCGCCCGACCGCTTCGGGCGCCCAATCAACAGGAGTTATCGATGTCTTCGAAAGTCCAGTCGTATCTGTTTTTCGATGGCCGTGCAGAGGAAGCGGCCGAGTTCTACAAGACCGCACTTGGCGCGAAGGTGGAAGCCATGCTGCGATATCGCGATGGCCCCCAGGACGCGGGTCCTGGCTGCGGTCCGGGCGCAGGCCATGAAGACAAGATCATGCACATGGCGCTGCAGATCGGCGACTCGGTCGTCCTCGGTTCCGACGGCGAGTGCAAGGGTCAGACCGAATTCAAGGGCTTTGGCCTGTCGCTCACGGTGGCCACGGGCGCCGAGTGCGACAAGACGATCAATACGCTGGCCCAGGGCGGCCACGTGATCATGCCGCCGGCGCAAACGTTCTTCAGCGAGCGCTTCGGCATGGTTGCCGACAAGTTTGGCGTGATGTGGATGGTGATCGCCGGCCCGAAGGAGAAATAGGCCCCCTCATCCATCGCTCTCCGGCGTGGCCGTGCCGTACAGTCCCGTACAATGCGCGGCCAACCGGAGAACACCATGGAATCCCGCCTGACCGATCTGGAGATCAAGGTCGCCTTCCAGGAGGACCTGATCGAAAC
>JAFAJB010000078.1 GCA_019236395.1 Cupriavidus sp. | reverse complement strand
TCGTCCCAGTCAAGATCGCCGCGACCCGTTGCGTCGCCCACGCCGATGACCGTCTTCAGCGTCGGGCATTCGGGGCGGGCGGCCAGCACGTTGTCGATCGAGGTTTCATCGGCGATCGCCACGCGCGTTTCGCTGTGGTCGATGCGGTAGGACAGCGCCTCCGGTCCGAACAGCATCGACAGCGGCATGGCCACCGCGCCGAGCTGGTAGACGGCCATGCCGGCGATCACTGTCTCGATGCGCTGGGGCATCACGATCGCCACGCGGTCGCCGCGCTGCACGCCAAGCTCACGTAGCGCGCGTGACAGCCGGTTGGCCTCGGCCTGGATATGCGCATAGGTATGCGAGGCGCGCCGGCCGTTTTCATGCTCGGTGTAGACCGCCACGCGATGCATCGTGGCCGGATCGCGCGCCCAGCGGCCGCAGCAGACTTCGGCCAGGTTGAAGGTTTCGGGCACGTCCCAGTGGAATGAATCGTGCAGCGCGCGATAGTCGTCGCGCCGCGTGGCCGGCAAGGCGGTCATCCGGTTGTCTCCAATTTGTTTGTTGCGTTCGGATTGCGTTGTTATGGCTATAATCCAGCAAGCGAACGATCGTTCTATTTTTATCCGGGCCGCCGCGTGGCCATGTTCCTCGCGCGCACCAGAAGACCCGGGCACAGAGGGTAGAGACCATGACCATCACGGAAACCTCGCGTTCCGAATTTATCACGCTGCGCGGGCTCCGCACGCACGTGCGCCATTGGGGGCAGCCAGGCGCGCCCAAGCTGTTCATGCTGCATGGGTGGATGGATGTCGCTGCGTCCTTCCAGTTCCTGGTCGATGCGTTCCAGCGCGACTGGCACGTGATCGCGATGGATTGGCGCGGTTTTGGCGAATCCGATTATCCGACGCGTTATCCGGGCACCACGTCGTACTGGTTCCCCGACTACGTGGCCGACCTCGAAGCGTTGCTCGACCACTACCAGCCAGACGGCCAGGTGGATCTGGTGGGGCACAGCATGGGCGCCAACGCGGTCTGCATCTATGCCGGCGTGCGGCCGGAACGCGTGCGGCGCGTGGTGGACCTGGAAGGATTCGGGCTGACGCGCACGCACCCGGGACAGGCGCCGGGCCGTCTGGTGCGCTGGCTCGACGAACTGCGCCAACCGCCCGAGTTGAAGACCTACGACAGCGAGGCCGCAGTGGCCGCACGGCTGCAGAAGACCAATCCGCGCCTGCCAGACGATCGCGCCGCGTTCCTGGCTGCGCACTGGTCACGCCGCAATGCCGATGGCCGGTGGGAAATCCTTGGCGATGCGGCCCACAAGATGACCAACCCGACGCTCTACCGCATCGACGAGATCATGGCGATCTGGGCCAAGGTGACGGCGCCGGTGCTGCACGTGGAGGCGCGTGATTCGCCAACGCTCAGGCATATCGCGCACAAGCAGAGCATCGAGGAATTCAAGGAGCGCTTCCGCGCGTTTCCGGACTTCCGCGAGGTCCATGTCGATGATGCGGGACACATGCTGCATCACGACCAGCCGCAGGCGGTGGCCAAGCTGATCGAGGATTTTCTTGGGTGAGGTTGGTTTTCTCCCTTCTCCCGCTGCGCGGGAGAAGGGAGAAAAGCCCGGGGGAGATCACCCGTGCGTAAGCTTTTCCTTGAGCGCCGCGTTGTTGCTCGTATGCACGTGCACCAGAGACTTCTCGGGGAACGCGTAGTGGTAAGCCTTGCGCAGCGCCAGTGCGGCCTCGTGGAAGCCGGACAAGATCAGTTTCTGCTTGTTCGGATAGAACACGATGTCGCCCGCCGCGAAAATGCCGCGGCGCGAGCTTTCATAGGTCGTGGTGTCGACGGCAATGCGGCCCGCCCGCATGTCCATGTCCCATTGGGCGATCGGGCCCGCCTCGGATACGAGGCCGTACAGCGCCACGAGTTCGTCGGCCGCGATCGTCTGCTCGCCGTCCCGTGTCTTGACGACGGCCCCGGTCAGCGTGCCATTGCCATCAGTCTGCAAGTTGCCCAGCATGCCGACGACGAAGTCCATTTCGCCAGCCTCCACGGCGGCCCGCATCGCGTTGACCGTGTGGTCGGCCGCGCGGAAGCCTTCACGCCGGTGCAGCAGCGTCACGCGTGCCGCCGTCTTGCGCAGCGCCAGCGCCCAGTCGAGCGCCGAGTCGCCGCCACCGGCCACGATCACACGCTTGCCGGCGAAACGCGAGAGATCGCGTACCGCATAGTGAACATGGCGATCCTCGAGCGCGGCCGCCTCGGGCAGCGCCACGCGCTGCGGCGCGAACGCACCCGCGCCCGCGCAGATCAGCACCGCAGCCACGTCGAAGCGTTTGCCGGCGTCGGTGGTGATCAGCAGTCGAGGATGGCCGTCGGCAGCCTTGAATTCACTGACCGATTCCGCGCGCTGGCTGAAATGCATCGGAAACGCGAACGGCGCGCATTGCTCCAGCAGGCGGTCGACCAGTTCCTGGGCCAGACAGCCGGGCACGGCCGGGATGTCGTAGATCGGCTTCTCCGGATACAGCTCCGTGCACTGGCCGCCCGCGCGGTCGAGCACGTCGACGATTTCGCACTTCAGCCCCAGTACGCCAGCCTGGAATGCCGCGAACAGCCCCACCGGACCGGCTCCTACGATCAGCACATCGGTCTGGATGGTTTCTGGGGCGGCGGCGGGCGTGGTCGGCATGGCGGGAACGGTTGCGAAAACGGGTCATCGATGGGCCCATCATACCTTGGGTGCCCGGGCAATCCGGGCACGCCACCTTTGGCGGCAGGGCTAAAAAACCCTGCCAGGAGTAGAATGTTTGCCATGCAAAATCCCCATGCCATCAACGCCGATCTGCACTGCCATTCCACCGTGTCCGACGGGTTATTGTCGCCGTCAGACGTGGCTGCGCGCGCGCACGCTGGCGGCGTGGCGTTCTGGTCGTTGACCGACCACGACGAGGTGGGCGGCCAGGCCGAGGCACGCCGCGCGGCCGAAGCGCTCGGCATGCGCTATGTGCCGGGCGTCGAGATCTCGGTGACGTGGGCGGGGCAGACCGTCCATATCGTCGGTCTGCAGATCGATCCGTTTCATCCCGAGCTGATCGACGGACTTGCCAAGACACGTGACGGACGCGCACGCCGCGCGCAGGACATTGGCGAAGCGCTGGCGAAGATCGGCATCGCGGGTGCGTACGAGGGCGCGCTGCGCTATGTCGGCAATCCCGACCTGATCTCCCGCACGCACTTCGCGCGCTGGCTGGTCGACGAGGGGCGTTGTGCCACCATCGGCGACGTCTTCAGCGAATACCTTTCCGAAGGCCGTCCCGGTTTCGTGCCGCACCGCTGGGCAACCCTGGCGGAGGCGGTTGGCTGGATCCGTGCCGCCGGTGGCATTCCGGTGATGGCGCATCCGGGCCGCTACAACTACACCGATACCCAGCACGATGCGTTGTTCGACGAGTTCACGCAGCTCGGCGGCCAGGCTGTCGAGGTCGTGACCGGCAGCCATACGCCAGACCAGTTTCGTCGTTATGCCAACGTGGCGCGCCACTATGGCCTGCTGGCGTCGCGCGGTTCCGATTTCCATGGGCCCGGCGAGGGTCGCGTGGAACTCGGCGCGCTGCCCCCGCTGCCGGCGGACGTCACGCCGGTCTGGCACAACTGGTAAGCGCGCCCACGGCAGGCGCCCCAACAACAAGAGCCCCCGAAGCCTGGCCTACATGTCCCAATACTTCGAAATCCATCCCGACAATCCGCAGGCAAGGCTCATCAAACAGGCGGCCCAGATCGTGCGGCAGGGCGGCCTGATTGCGCTGCCCACCGACTCCAGCTACGCACTGGCCTGCCAGCTCGACGACAAATCCGCCGTGGAGCAGCTGCGCCGCCTGCGTGATATCGACGAGAAGCATCACCTGACGCTGATGTGCAGCGACCTGTCCGAACTCGGCAACTTTGCCCGGGTGGACAATCGCCAGTACCGCTGGATCAAGGGCGCCACTCCCGGGCCGTACGTGTTCATCCTGGAGGCCACCAAGGAAGTGCCGCGCAGGCTGTCGCACCCGGCGCGCAAGACGATCGGCGTGCGCGTGCCGGACCATGCGATTCCGCTGGCGCTGGTGGCCGAACTGGGGCAGCCGCTGATCTCGGCCACGCTGCAGATGCCCGGTGACGAGGCGCCGATGAACGATCCGGCCGAGATCCGCGCGCGCCTGGAAAAGCGGCTGGACCTGGTGATTTGCGGCGGCCCGGCGCCGGCGCAACCGACCACGGTGATCGACCTGACCAGCGGCGAACCGGCACTGGTCCGCGTCGGCCGGGGTGATACCGAGCGCTTCGGGTTGAACGCGTCGGACCTCGCCACGGCTTGAGCGCCGCCGACGGAACGAAGTTGGGCGGGTCTTGGCTGGGGAGTACAGTTGGATCGGCCAAGGCCCCGCAACCGGGCAAGAATCGTTCTGGTAGCGGGTCTCATACATATTCGACAGCTTCGCGGGCAGATTGCCCGATAGAATAGTCCGCATGGATTCCTCCCTGATTCAGACCTTTGCGGTCTACGCCCTGCCAGTCCTGTTCGCCATCACGCTGCATGAGGCCGCGCATGGCTACGTGGCGAAGCATTTTGGCGATAACACCGCGTACCTGCTGGGCCGCGTCAGCCTGAACCCGGTGCGGCATATCGATCCGATCGGCACGGTGGCTGTGCCGCTGCTGCTTTACTTCCTGACCGCCGGCCAGTTCGTCTTCGGCTTCGCCAAGCCGGTACCGGTGGCCTTCAATCACCTGCGAAACCCACGCTGGCACGGCATGTGGGTGGCGCTGGCCGGGCCAGCCAGCAACGTCGTGCAGGCCTTCGTGTGGGCGCTGATGGCGATCGGCCTGGCCTGGGCGCACGTCCAGGAGCCGTTCTGGAGCGAAATGGCGCGTGCCGGCGTGCTCGTCAACACGGTGGTGGCAGCATTCAACCTGTTCCCGATTCCGCCGCTCGACGGCGGCCGCGTGCTGACCGCTTTCCTGCCGCAGCGCCTGGCTGCGGTAATGGCCCGCATCGAGCCATATGGCATTTTTGTCGTCCTCGCCCTGGTGGCGGCGGGCGTGATCACCAAGGTCTGGATGCGTCCGGTCATGGGTGTACTGCTGTCGATCGTCGAACTGATGCTGCGTCCGGTCATGTGGCTGATCCAATAATGGCAATTCCTGTTCACATGACCCTGCAACATCCTCCGCTTTCCGCGCCGTCCTCGTGGATCACGCGCTGGGCGCATCTGATCCGGCCTGGCGGCCGTGTGCTCGACCTGGCCTGTGGTAGCGGCCGCCATGCGGTCTGGCTGACGGGGCACGGGTTTGCCGTGCTAGGCGTCGATCGCGATGCCGAGGCGATTGCCGGACTGCCTGCGGGTATCGAGGGCCGCGTGGCGGATCTCGAGCAGGGGGCCTGGCCATTGGCCGATGCTGGCCAGTTCGACGCCGTGGTGGTCGCCAACTACCTGCATCGCCCGCTCTGGCCGCACTTGCTTCAGGCGCTGGCGCCCGGTGGCGTGCTGATTTATGAGACCTTCGCGGCTGGCAACGAGACCGTGGGCAAGCCGTCGCGCCCCGATTTCCTGCTGCGTCCCGGCGAATTGCTCGATGTGGCGCATGGCGCGCTGCGCGTGGTCGGCTATGAGGACGGCACGCTCGAAGTGCCGCGTACGGCGTTCATGCAGCGCATATGTGCGGTGCGCGAAGCCCCGGGCGCAGCGGACGGCACAGCGCCGCCGCGTTACCCGCTGCCGACCTGAACGGCGTTTTTGACGTCAGCGCGGCGGGGCCTTCACACGTTACGCACGCTAACGTTTTCCCTCACTCCGAGGGTGTCCGGACGGCCTGACGGTTCCGGTACAATCTCGGTTGTTCGAATTTCCGAATTCCTGAGCTATGACACAGATTACCGGCAGCATCGTGGCCATCGTCACCCCGATGCACGAG
>JAFAJB010000042.1 GCA_019236395.1 Cupriavidus sp. | reverse complement strand
CGAGCACTGCCAATGGTTCTCGCAAACGGACTTGCGAGAAATCGTCGTTAGCCCGACGACCTGTCACATCATTGAGAGCTTCTGGGCGGTGCGCCGTCACTAGAACTCGGCTTGCCGAAGGTGCGTTGAGCGAGATCTAGACGGGATTAGGGCAGGCGAAAAGTGATTCCGAGCCTGCTTGGCCGGTTGCGACTGGGGGCCTAAGCTCCAATGGTGGACAATTCGGTCAAGGGGAATCAAGTGAAGCCCGTTGCTCGTCACTTTCGTTCCGATCCGCCGCGCCATAGGGCCAGATACTACCTTGCGTTCGCTGGCGCAATGCTAGTGGTTGCAATGGCCTATGTGCTCTTCACTCTCCTTCGCCACATCACATGAGCGCACGTGCGTCCTGTGTGCCGTTCAAAAAGAAGCCGCGCCCCAGAGAAAGCGCGGCCCTTTGAATTCTGTCGGATTGCTCGACATCTGGCGACCTCTTCAAGAATAGGTATTAGAGGCGCTTGTGCCATGGGACGTTAGGCTTAGATGGCTGCGGTTAAACGTCCCACGCATCGAACTCACAATTCGGTTCAGCAACATCGGCGCAAAACACGGTCAGCGCCAAATGCACCCATCGTTATCCGCGCTTGCCGCGACACGTTAGCCGCTGCGGGCCTACCGATTCGAGGTCTCTTCTCCAAGCTCCGCAAGAGTCATTCGGCTCCAATCGCGAGGTGTCCCTTCCAAATGGCTTCCGAAGTGGACATCGCCGACCCGTTGGCGTAATAGCCGTAAAGGGTCGGTTGCTGCCCTCTACCTGGAAAATGGTGTAGCCGCTTGGAACCCGATCTGACTGTGACTGTCAGGTTGCATCCCGACTTGTGCACATTAGGATACGTCCGGGGCAGCAGGACTGCCGCCCTGTTACTGGGTAGGTGGAAAAAAAGAAAATGCCTAGGACACCCCTCCGGATTCAGAAGTCGCCCTCAGGGTCCGAGTCGCCCATTTTGGCTCTCACGTGGGCCATTTCGACCGCCCCTGTCGCCACCCTCACAAGTGCCATTGCTCGCGCCAACGCCGCCTGGGCTGCCGAGACTTCGTCCTCCCCCTGTCCCTGCGCCGTCCGGGTGATTACCGCGACCTCCCGCTCCAATTGCTGCCCCTCGTCCCGCAGGAAGTCCTCTGCCGTGTACCGGCTCCCCGCAATGTCCTCGGATTGAAGGCTGTCAATGATGCTGTCCACGTCGGACGTGTCTCGCTTGATCGGTTTCGGCTTGGACTTCCTTTTGTCGTATGCAACCCTGATCGACGTCGGTGCAAACGAGAAGGGGCCGACGACGCCCTCCTGTTCTGCCTCCTGCCGGTTCTTTGCCCACCATGTCACAGCGGAGATTTGCGCCGCCCGTCCGTAGGCTTCTAGTCCTACCGCATCCAGCCAGCGCCGCCGTAGCACTGCGCCACGCGGGGCGGTACTGCGCATTTCCAAGATTGCCTCCCCTAGTTGCTGCCATGTGTCACGGGCCTCCGCCGCGAGTCGCTCAAGTTTCGCCGTGGCCTCTTGCGCCTTTCGTGTGATCGGTCCTTCGCCCCCCGTGACACCCGTGGACTCTTCGCTGTCTTCGTGGTCCCACGGGTGCGTTTGGGGTGTGGGAGGTGCGGGGGCGTCCGGGTGATCCCTATGGGGCGGGAGGTTGGTCCACGCTGTCACAGGTCGGCCCCGCAGGCGTCGAGCATCGACTCAAACAAGCATTGCTCAAGCGCCCGCCTATGCCGTTCACTAGGCGCGGTCCTGGCCTCGCCTACGGGCTCGGATTGCAATAGGAGGGCCGCGCCAATCGGGCGGATGTCCTGCCGCCTAGCGGCTATCCCGTGGCCATCGCGTAGGGTCCGGGCTGCACGATGCGTGGCCCTGTTGAGACAGGCGGCTGCCCATTGGGGGACATTGGGGTGACCTTCTACCTTCAGCACTTGTTGTTCTCCAATCAATCGTTGTTCGCCCAATACTGTTTGCGTCGCTGCTCAAGCCCCGCCCTCGCGGCTCGCCTCTGCTCCGAAGTCATGTCCCGGTCAAAAGCGATACGCAGTTCTTCTTGCCGGAACGGGTCCCGGAACGGGTCATGGGCCTCAACTGGCTCCGGGAGGTCCGGGGACGCCGCGCGTCCCGTTTGATCTCTCAGGAACCTCGCGGCGCTCTCTTGTATCCGCCGCGCCATCGCCTGCTGCGCGAAGCTCTTGCCTGCGACCCTCGGCATTGAGTCCCGTAGCAGCGCCCTCCTGTGACGCCTGTCGATTTCCTTAAGCCTCCGCGTGATTCGCACTTCCGCACTGGCCCTCTGTACGTGTTCCGGGATGTGCCGCAGGTTGGCCTTGTTCTGCCTCTTGATCCCGTATTGACGCCTGCGGGTCTCTCGGTTTCCTTCGACGTTCCCGTGATATGTCTCGTTGAGGCGCTCACGGGTGCATTGGATGCAGTGGGAGTGCCAGCGTCCCGGGCGCCATAGGGGCTTCTCGATCCGCTCGTAATAGTGTTCGCGGGTCAACGGTTTCTCGACCCTACATGTCTTGCAGACTCGCGTGATCGGCAGGGGGTGGAAGCGGAGCGGGATGTCTGTGACGGGCATGAGGTTCTCAGTTGAGTCGCTTGGCCGTCTCCGGGTCCTGTGAATCAAAGGGACACCTTCAACGTACACCCCATACAGTGGGTCGGACATGCACGCACATGCACGGGGCGGACGCATCATCCCCTCTGTGGCGTGTGGCTGCTAGTGCCTTTTTAGGTCCCTGAAAATACTAGTCCGTTGGTGCCATGGGCTGGCAGGCGCATCGCAAGAGGGTTTGCGGCTCATGCCGTGTGGGGAGTGTGGGGACTGCTATAGGTGAAAATACCTAGCGGCATTCTGCGACGAATCGTTAGGTTTCCGCTCCTGCCTTCGCCTTCCGCATGGCTCGCGCCACTGCCGACCGGCTAACGTCGAACTCCTGTTGTGCCTGGGTCCACGAGTTGCCCGCCTCGACATAGGCGACGATAGCGGCGTCATCATGCTGCTTCACGCGGCCCCTGTACTTCCCTTCGCCCTTGGCGATCTCGATGCCCCTTGCCTGCATCTCGCGGCGGTTCAGGTAATCCGCTTCCCCCTGCGCCGCCATGAACGCCAACACTGCGTCCCGTGTCGCCTTGGCGATGGCGTCGGTAGCGCCCCCATCAAACTCCATTCCGTTGAGCGTGCATCGCACCTTCACGCCCTTGTCCATGAGGCGGCGCATGGTTGCGTGTAGCTCGTCGTAGCGGCGGGAGACCCGATCAAGCCAGCGGACGACCAGGATGTCCCCTCGACGCAAGCGACGCTCTAGGACGGCCCACTCGCGGCGGTCCGCAGGGGCGACGTGATACCCGCTCACGCCTTCATCGACGTGTATGTGATCCAGCGGGATGCCCAGGGCTTTCGCTTCGGTGGTCTGCGTGGCGATGGTCTGTCCATCCGTGGTGGAGATACGACCGTAGTAGAAGGTCTGGGACATGGCGGCCTCTGGTGTCATTGAACTATGGTATCAATGATAGAGATGGTGTCATTGAACAGTCAACCCTTATGACACCATTGCCACCCTCTGCCGTCATGGTGTCATGCAGGTACACCCTTGAGACACCATGGATCGCCTTGAGCCCGTGGCGCCGCTCAGGCCCATCCTGCCGTGCAGGGAGAGCCCCTCGATCCGTCATAGAGCGCCGGGGGCCGCCAGGGGGGATTCGGCTTCGCGCGGCCCAACACACCTTGTCACGCATTTTCTGGGGAAAAAATGAGGTTGGCCGGGGCTCTTGCTAGATGTAAATCTCGGGCACATCTGCATAAGCGCGACTGACCTGTAAGTCCCGACATTCCCCGCATATAGTGAATCGGCTGCATGGGCCTCCTCGAAGAATCGCAGCTTAGGGGGATATGATGTCTAAGACTGTTCTGTTGGCTATGCTCTCAGCGACGCTGCTTGGAGCCTGCGGAGGCGGTGAGGACAACACCAGCACTGCAACACCACAGACTGTGTCGGTGCCTCTAGAGACTGCGGTTATCAATCAGGTCGATAACGGCATATCGGCCAACTTTACCGTTGCGGGGACAGTAGACAACACCGCCACGACCGGATCGGGGACACTTACGGATGCCCCGCCAGTCGCAACGGCACTAAATGGCACTACAGTCCTTGAAACGACTGACACCGTTACCGATACCTTGACTGAGAACGGTGTCGCCTCCCCGCCGCAGACGGAGACGACACAGATCCTCACGAATCCGCAAACTGGCGCGGAAGTAAGCGAAACGCGTAGCGACGGGTCCGTAGTTGACTTTCCTCCGTACACCATCCCGACGTCTGTGATGCCGGGCGACTCAGCAACGCTTACCACCGGCACAAAGTACTCGGATCAATCTCGCACGGATAAGGTTGGAACAGTCGATATTTCCTACAGTGCCGAATCCGAATCCCCAGAAACCGTCAAGGTCCACTTCGATAAGAAAGACAAGGACAACAACAACGTCCAGCAAAGGGATGAGGAAAGGACGTTCAGCATCGATAGGGACGGAAACTCGAAGTTCGAATCGAGACAGGTGAAAGGATCAGACCAAGGGCACCAGGATAACCTTGACGAAGAAGAAGACTAGTACCGCAAGGTTTATCGACGTCGCTCCAAGCGCACCGATCTCAGGAGCCACCAGGACGCAGCAGCGTGTGGACCAGCGGCCTTCTTGGGTGTCCCTGTAAGTCCGGGCGACCCTGGAGCGTCTCAGTGCCCCGGATAGACCACAAGTAACTGCAACCCATAGTCCAGCTTGGTTAGCGCCTCGCGCATCGCTTCAAGGTTCGAGTGTGTGTAGACCTTCCGGCCGGTGCTGCCGGTCCCTGCGTGTCCCGTGATCCAGTCGGCCACTGTGTCGGTCACTCCGACGGCGGCCAAGGCTGAGCGTACGGTGTGCCTAAAGGCGTGGAAGGTCTGCAACGGCTCAGTAATGCCAGCAGCATCCAAAGCCGTCCGGAAGTAAAGACCAAACTCATGGCGCGGGCCTTTAGCTGTGCCGCGAATCGCGGGGAACAGATAGGGTTGTCCTGTGGCCTGCATGTCCTTGACGAACCCAAGGAATCCCAGGCGAACAAGCTCCGGGTGAATCGGCAATGTCCGCTCACTGGCTTCGGTTTTCAGCGTCGCCCCCTCGTTCTCGCCATGAATCGCTATGGTCTGACGCTCTATATCAATGTCGGCCACATCAAGCTGGCCTAGCTCCCCAACGCGTGCGCCGGTATATAGCCCAAGCAAGGGAAGCCAGTAGCCCGCCCACCCTGCCGCTCGCCTATGCGCCGGTTGTGTCCCAGACGCGTATAGCTCAGAGGAAAAGAGGCCGGTCAATTGATCCTTCGTGAAAGGCTTGCGCCGCTCAGAGTCGGTCACCTTCACCGACAGCCGCGCCAAGGGATTTACAAGAATCTCCCCATTGTCAGCGGCGGTAGTCAGCAGGGTCTTAACGCAGCCAAGCATATGGGATGCGGTCTTATCCGAAAGCCCCTGCTCATCGTCCAACAGCCAGAGGCGGAAGGCCGCCCCATGCTTCCGGGCAATTTGAGCCACGATAGCGGGCTGACCACTATCGGCCCATCGCTGCACCGCCTTACGCATACGTGGCAGGCGATCCGGTTTTGCCTTGGTCACGGTTGCCCAGGGTTCAATCAGGTCCGTCAAAGTCAAGGCCGCGCCCTGCCCTGCCTTCTCTGGGCTCCGGGGCTCTACGGGGACTTCCGCAGACTTAGCAGGGAGCCCCTCGATGTCGACCGGATCGGGCTTGGGCGGCGTGGGGATTGCCTGCCCGTTCCTTCGGGCGGCCACGGCGTCGTATGCCGTCACCAGGGCTCGGGCGACCAGGATGGCCGTCCGCTTGCTGGCGGGAGCCGCCCAGTCAAGCTCGACCTGTAGGGGCGAGACCACGCGGTCTGCAAATGACCTAGCCGTGGTCAAATCGCCGTCTACCAGAGCCTGACGGGCCTCTTGGCCTCCACGCTCAAGCCAGCCCCGAACGCGGTCCCTCAGGGACTTGTCCTCGGTCCAAAAGGTGTTGTTGTCATCCGCCTCCAGAAGCTGATGTTGTGCTGCCGCGACAACGTAGCGCCCAAGGTCGCCCTCCAGAACCACAAGCCGCGCAGGCCGTCTCTGGTCGCGGACACGGATGAACTCTGACTCAAACTCTGCGCGAAGTGTGAGCGCCCTCGCACGGGCCTCCTTTGGGCACCGAGTGTTCAGGCTCGAATGGTGGCGCGTGGATTTCCCATAGTGCTCTCGGAGGTCC
Organism: Cupriavidus sp.; assembly: GCA_019236395.1. Lineage (GTDB taxonomy): Bacteria > Pseudomonadota > Gammaproteobacteria > Burkholderiales > Burkholderiaceae > Cupriavidus. The sequence continues at coordinate 15,974 of JAFAJB010000042.1, read as the reverse complement.
TGAGGCACGACGACGCGGAGATACCAGATGTTGCCTCGCTGATAGAGGCCGGGAATTGTGTTCGATGGGATGGGCGACGGCATGGCTCGGAATCGTAGTGTGGATCGGCTGCCAGTGCCACACAAAACTGCCGCTATCCCGCGTCCCGCCTGGATTCCCGCGTGGTTACGGGAATGTGGCAGAGACTTTCACCCCGCCCTGAAGACGTAACGATGCCGCGGCGAGTGACCTCGCAGCGGCCCGACGATCTTAGCACGACTGTGCTTTTCTAGCTGTTTTGCGATTTGCGGGGAATATCGACAAGTGCCTCGAACGCGGCCCTGGTTGCTTCATCGGCCGGATAGAAGCATTCGATCCGCAATTCCTGCAGCGTCACGTCCTGCGGAATACCGAGCGTGGTCAGCGTCGAGAATAGCGAGGCGCGGAAGCTGCCGGCCTGCAGCGCCACGGGCAGCACCGGCGGAGGGGTGCCTTCGGCGGGATCATCCTCAACCAGCAGTACGCCGCCGGGGCCCACCATGTCCGGGTGCCAGCCACTGATGCGATGAAGGATCTCGCGGGCAATCTGGTCGTGCGCCTGCACTTGCAGTTCCTGCCAGACGCGCCGCAGCAGGTAGCGCCCCACCTGACGCGCGTTCTCGATGACCGGCCATAACCCGTTCGGGTCGAACACCGCCAGCATCAGGTTGATGCGGCCGCCCTCCTCGTCGAGCGTAGTCGGCTTGCGCCCTGCCAGGAGCTTGTCGAGCATTCGCCTGTAGGCCTGGTTCGCATCGACAAGATGCCAGAACCGGTCAAGCACCACTGCGGGATACGGCTCCTGCTTGGCCAGGATCAGCGAAATGGCCTGCCGCACCATTTGCATCGGCGGCGACGCCAACGCGTGCTCGCTATAGGCTGGCGCGTAGCCACTGGCCAGCAACAGCCTGTTGCGCTGCCGCAATGGCACGCCGAGACGTTCCGCCAGTGCGAGCACCATTTCGCGGCTGGGCCGGGCCCGCCCCGACTCCAGGAAACTGATATGGCGCTGCGATACGCCGGCCGCCAGTGACAGCGCAAGCTGGCTGAAACCGCGCTTGCCGCGCCAGTAGCGCAGCAGTCCGGGGAAATCGAGGGCGGCTTCTGAGCCGGGCGTGAGCGTTTCCATGGCTCGCATTACAGCATGGGGAGGGTGCTGGCGCGACTACCTGGGAGGTAATCACGGGTATTCACCAGTGTGCGGCAGGCCTCGCTCTTTCAGAATCGTCCCATATCGATACGGGCGGACCACTCGTACCATGGCCTCACGCCTGAACGCCCCGACAGTGATGCCCACGCCACCAAGGCAGTATCACGTCACATGCCGATGGTATGCTCTGATTTTTCAATACCCGCGCGCGCAGGGCGCGCACCCTGATGGAAATAGCCATACTTCTGGCGCTCATTCTTGTTAACGGCCTGTTCGCCATGTCCGAAATCGCGCTTGTCACGGCCCGCAAGGCCCGGCTGCAGCGCCATATCGACGAGGGCGACCGGGGCGCCATGGAGGCCGTGAAACTCGGCGAGGACCCCACCCGCTTTCTGTCAACCGTACAGATTGGCATCACGTCGATTGGCGTGCTCAATGGTGTGGTCGGTGAAACAACGCTCGCCGCGCCATTCGGGGTCTGGCTCCAGGGCTTCGGCCTTCCGGCCACAACGGCCGGGTACGTCGCCACCGCCATCGTGGTGGCCGGCCTGACCTACTTCTCGATCGTGCTGGGCGAACTGGTGCCCAAGCGGCTGGGCCAGCTTGCACCGGAATCGATCGCACGCATGGCGTCCCGCCCGATCTCGTTCCTGGCCGTCGCTTCGACCCCCTTCGTCAAGCTGCTCTCGGGCTCAACCCGGTTTGTACTGCGCCTGCTCGGCGTCCAGTCCAACCGCGGCCCTGCTGTGACGGAGGAGGAAATCCACGCATTGCTGGTCGAAGGCTCCGAAGCCGGCGTCATCGAGCAACACGAGCACACGATGGTGCGCAATGTGTTCCGTCTTGACGATCGGCAACTGGCTTCTCTGATGGTGCCCCGTGGCGACGTGATCTACCTCGACGTGGAAGATAGTCAGGAAGAGAATCTGCGCCGCATCGAGGAATCGGACCATGCGCGCTTCCCGGTCGTGCGCGGCGGTATGCACGACATTCTCGGCGTTGTCAGCGCCCGGCAACTGCTGGCCCGGCGCCTGCGCGGCGAAAAGGCCGAATTGACTGCCATGCTGCAGCCCGCGGTCTTCGTGCCCGAAAGCGTCACGGGCATGGAACTGCTTGAAAACTTCCGCTCGTCGGGCGGCCAGATCGCTTTTGTGATCGACGAATATGGCGAAGTACTGGGACTCGTCACACTGCAAGACCTGGTGGAGGCGATCACGGGTGAATTCAAGCCCGACGAAGCTGGCGAGGAATGGGCCGTACAGCGTGATGACGGCTCGTGGCTGCTCGATGGCCTGATCCCTCTCCCCGAACTCAAGGACCGCATCGGCCTGCGCGCCGTTCCGGAGGAAGACAAGGAGCGCTATCACACGCTGTCCGGCATGCTGCTGTTGCTGCTGGGCCGCCTGCCGCAAACGGCCGACGCCGTTCAGTGGGGGGGCTGGAAGTTCGAGATCGTCGATATGGACGGCAAGCGTATTGACAAGGTGTTGGCATCGCGGGTGCCGCCGGAAGACGGCCCCGAGTCAGAGACCACAGGCTGATCGGCCAATAGGCCGATGACCAGCAACTGACCGGCCATCGACACAACAGAACGGGCGCTGCAGGCGCCCGTTTTCATTTTCCGTGACGCTGCGGCCTATCGCCTTCGGGAACCACGGTCAAGATGAAAGATGTGCGGATATTTACGGGATTGCGTGGGATCAATCATCACTGACACGATACCAAGCACCGGCATCGTCGATCTACGAGTTCAAGGCTCGCTGCCGTATGATCGGGACTGCAGTGCGCCGTATGACGTAGTCACAGTTGGGATCGAGATGCGCGGCCACAGCGCACCAAGCCGGTCACGCACATCCGGAAGCACGGTCGGGAGCCAGCCAGCGGCCATTGCAGAACATGAACTTGCTGCCAGCAGACGTAATTGATGGATTCTGACGCCAACGACACGCCACAACACAATGTCGGTGACCGCGAACCATCCTCGCTCACCGACACGCAACCGGCCGCCTTTCTGGCTGCGCTGGACGAGCATCGCGCGCTGGTAGGCACGGCACACCCGCTGGCAATCCTGATCGTTCGCCTGGATCGTTTCCAGCATGTCTGCGACACCATCGGCAACCAGCGTGCCAGCGTCTTGCGCGCGCAGGTGAAGTCCCGTGTAGCGGGCGTGGGCGCCATGCCGGCCGTCATGCATTGGCTCGGTCCGGCCGACCTGGGCATCGCCTGTCTGCTGCAGGACGGCACCGACGACACGTCCGAGCTCAGTCAGAACATTGCGGCCGCACTGGCACCCTCCTACTTGATCGACGGATTCGAGCTGTTCCTGTCGTGCAGCATTGGTGCAGCCATCGACCGCCCGGAAAGCGCCACGGAACGGAATCTGCAGCAGGCCTTCGACGCCATGCTGCAAATCAACCGGCGCGGCGGCGATGGCATCGGCAGTGCCAATCAGCCAGCCAGCCCGCGCATGGCCACATTGCTGGCCGCCCTTCCGGACGCCGTCACACGCGGCGAGTTCAGCCTGCAGCTGCAGCCACGTGCGCTGTTCAGCACTGCGGAAATTGCGGCGTACACGGTACGGCTGCGCTGGCACCATCCAGTGCTCGGACGCATTGCGCCGCAGGACTTCCTGCCTGCCGTCGAATCGATTGGCATGATGCTCGAAGTCAGCCGGTGGTTGCTGCAGCAGCTGCTGCAACTGATGCGCGAGACCGAAGCCGTGGCAAACGTCCAGTTCACGCTGCTGGCGGCCAGTGCCGATCTCCAGGCAGACGAGACTATTTTCATGCTGCGCCGCGCTGTGGAGGCCGCAGGTATCTCGCCTGGGCGACTGTGCGTCGAGGTGCCGGTTTGCACCGTGGTCGATGCTCCCGACACAACGCAGAAAGCCATGCGACTGCGTGAAAACGGGATTCGGATCGCGCTGGCGGGTTTCGGCAACGATCAGGCCAGCCAGCGCGCGTTGGCGCTTGTGTCTCCTGACATGGTGATGCTGGATGCGCGGCATCTCGGCAACGCTGCGCAGGCGAGCCATGCCGCATCTTCGCTGCAAGCGGCCTGCAAACTTGCCAAATCGCACGGCGCCGCAGTCTACGCCAGGGGTGTGGAAACCAGCGCGCAACTCGACACCGTGCGCAGTTGGGGTTGCGATGGCATACAGGGCTATCTGCTGGCGCAACCATTTCCGGCGCACTGGCTGGCGCAGACCCATGCCGCAGTCGCCGAAAGAGCCCGCCGGCTTCTTGGGCCAGCCGACTCAGCCTGATGAACTGGCCGGCTGGCCACGTCCGTCAGTGATTTTTCCATTTACACTTTGGCACACATCCTGCGTCGACAAACACTGGCGCGAAGATAGAATGTGCGCATTTCTTACTACCCCTGAAGGAGCCCGTCGTGAAGAAAGGATGGATCTGGTGCATATTGGTGGCCACGTTGCTGGCAGGCTGCAATACGATGGCCGGCCTTGGCCAGGACATTCAAAAGGGCGGTCAGAAGCTTGAGAATTCGGCCGAGCGCAAGTAAGCGCCGAAACCTCCAGTAGGACAAAGGGCAAAGGCGCAGATTGCGCTCTTTGCCCTTTGTCGTTTCATGGGCGATTTCCCGCTAGTGCCCGGCTAGTGCCCGGCCAGCGCCATCACACCTTGCGCAGTTGCGCGGCCTCCTCGGCCAGTTTCCGGATCCGCCCCCAGTCCTTCGCCGCGACCGCCTCCTTGGGCACCACCCACGAGCCGCCCACGCACACCACGTTTGGCAACGCGAGGTAGTTCGGCGCCTTTGCCAGATCGATACCGCCGGTCGGGCAGAACTTGAGTTGCGCGAACGGCCCATATAGCGACTTCAGCATCGGCACGCCGCCCGCTGCCTCGGCGGGGAAAAACTTCAGGAACGAGAACCCGGCCTCGAGCGCGAACATGGCCTCGCTCGCTGTCGCAACGCCAGGCAGCAGCGAAATGCCCGCATCCCGCGCCCCGTCGGCAAGCTTCTGCGTCAGACCCGGCGACACGGCAAACTGCGCGCCAGCATCACGCGCGGCGCGCAGTTGGTCGCTCGTCAGCACGGTACCCGCGCCAACCACGGCTTGCGGCAGGGCCTTGGCGACGGCCTCCATCGCCTGCAATGCCACAGGCGTGCGAAGTGTGATTTCCAGCAGCGGCAGGCCGCCGGCAACCAGCGCTTCGCTGATGTGCAGCGCGTCTTCGACCGAGTGGTACTCGAGCACCGGGATCACCGGCACATTGGTCAGGCGTTCCAGCAGGGGGGAAGGTTGAGTTTGCATGAGATCTTCGATGAATTGGGATGACCGACGTCGGACCAAGCGTCAGGCGATCACCGTGACGCCCTGCTCCAGGCGGGCCCGCACGGTTTCGGCATGAGGGATCGGTGCAACGGCGCCGTAGCCCGTGGTGGACAACGCGGCGGCAACGTTCGCATAGCGCGCGGCCTCGAACGGATCGGCGTCTGCGGCAAGCCGCGCGATAAAGCTGCCGCCGAAGCAGTCGCCTGCGCCGGTGGCATCGACCGGGCGCACCGGGAACGGCGCCACCAGGGTCCGGGCCTCTGGCGTGGCGACGTAGCTGCCCTCCTCGCCGAGCTTCAACGCCACCACACCCACACCGCAGTTCAGCAGATAGTCGACGATTGCATCGCGATCGTCGAGCCCGGTCAGTATCGTGATGTCGTCCCAGCTCGGCAGGCAGATGTCGGTCAGCGAGAACGCTTCGCGCATGATGCCGCGCGCACGCGCAAGCGACCAAAGCCTCAGCCGCAGGTTCGTATCGAGCGACACGCGCACGCCTGCCTTGCGCGCATGCTCCATCGCCGCCAATCCAGCATCGCAAGCGCTCGTGCTGATAGCCAGGCTGATGCCGGACAGATGCAGATAGCGCGCCTGCGCGATCGCCGCCAGCGGCAACTGTTCGTGGTGATAGCAGCTGGCCGCCGAGCCTTCACGCAGATAGTCGAAGCGATGGCCGTGGTTGTCGTGAGAAACGAAATAGACCCCGGTCGGGGCGGAGGCATTCACGACCACATGGCGGGTATCCACACGTTCCTGCGTCCACAACGCCAGCAGCCGCTCGCCAAAGCTGTCGGCCCCCACGGCTGTGATATAGCCGGTGGTCGCGCCCTGGCGTGCCGCCGCAATGCAGAAATTGGAAGTATCGCCACCAAAGTCCTGCAGGTAGCGTGTGGGGTCGTCCGGCTGCTGGTTGAACTCCACCAGCGGTTCGCCATAGGCGAGGATATCGATGCTCATATCGACCTCATCTCCTCTTCATTCGGTCTGGCCGCGCGGTCTGGCGGTGGGTCAGAAGAACGTCTGAACAATGTCGATGACCTGCAGCTGGCTGTCCAGCACAGGGATATGGCGCCACTTGTCGAAGGTCAGGCACGGGTGCGAGATATCAAAGGCAATCATATCGCCGACGCGGATGTCGTCGCCAGCCTCGATCTCCAGGTATGCGTGCTGATCCATCATGCCCGTCACCTTCCAGTGTGCGGGGGTGGCGACCGGAGCCTGCGTGCCGGGGCGATAGATCTGCGCCGGAATCGGCATGCCGGCATCGAACGCCGCATCCCGCTTGCCCATGCCAATGATGGCGCGTTTCGGCTCGGGAATCGACTGTACATAGGCCCAAAGCTGCAAGGCGGGCAGCAGGCCCTCACGCATCTTCTGCGCCACCGGGTTGTTGGCCAGAATACGCTCCTGCGCAGCACGGTAGACGCCGACGTCATGTGTCAGGTAGCAGCCAGGCCGCAGCACGATATCAATCGGCTGGCCGATGTCGGTACGTGCGAATTCCTCGGCCACCACGTCGTACCAGGCCGAGCCGGCACCGGACATCACAACGGGCGTGCGGCCGAAGCGCCCTGCTGCCGCCAGTTCGCGCGTCACGGCCACGGTGCGCTGCAGGAGCTTGCGGATATCGGTCTCCTGCTGCAGCACGCCTTCATAGATTTCAACGCCGGCCAGCTTCAGTGCGTCGGGCCAGCGAGACAGCGCCTCGAGTACGGCAGCCTGCTGCGCGGCATCGCGCACGCCGGTCCGGCCGCCCTCCACGCCAAGCTCCAGCAGCACCTGCAGGGTCTGTCCGCGTGCGCTGAAGAATGCGCCAAGCTGATCGACCAACGCCGCCGAATCGACCAGCGAGAAGAATTCGAATGACGGATCGCTGGCCAGCAGGTCCGCGATGATCTCCATATTGCGGCGGCCCACGAGCTGGTTGGCCATCAGCACCCGCTTGACGCCGTGCGCAGCCGCCGCCGCGGTTTGGTGCGCGGTGGCCAGTGTGATACCCCACGCCCCCTCGGCAAGCTGACGGGCGAACAGCTTCGGCGCCATCGTCGTCTTGCCGTGCGGCGCCAACTGCACGCCATAGGCGCCCATGAATTTCCGCATCCACTGGAGGTTATGGACGAGCCGCTCTTCGTAGAGCACGGCCGCCGGAAGGCTCAGGTCTTCGGACAGCAGACGCCAGCCGGGCCGGCCCCCTTCGAACGGCGCCAACGGCACGTCCAGGCGGCCCAGCGCCTTGTTCAGCGGATCGATCATACCGACTTGGTACTTTGTTTCACGCATGACTGACATCACCCTGTCAAAATTCAATTGACGTAATGATAGCCTTGAAACTACGATATTTCATCCTTGTTAGAAAGTAACACGCCTTGCCGACCGGTTCGTCGGCGGGGCATGCCGCCCATCGTCCGCCATGACCGCGCCCTTCGACATCCTGACCCGCATTGCCGAGCGTGGGCCCTCATTGCGGCTGGCCGAGCAGAAGGTGGCGCAAGTGATCCTTGAGGATCTGGCGGGAGCCGCTGCGGCAAGCATCAACGAACTGGCGCGCAAGGCCGCGGTCAGCGAGGCCAGCGTGACGCGCTTTGCCAAGGCCATCGGCTGCCGCGACGTGCGTGACCTGAAGCTGCGACTGGCCCAGGCGACGGCGGTCGGGTCGCGCTTCCTGCAGCCTGCGCCGGGCCCGGTCGACACGGATTCCCCCGCCGCGCTGGCCGAGCGGATTCACGCCGACGTCATCAACACGCTCGAGGTCAACCGTAAGCTGATCGATCCCGAGCGGATCGACATTGCCGCCCGGCTATTGCTCGACGCACGCATGGTCTACGCTTTTGGCATGGGTGGCGGCTCGACCTTCATGGCGGACGAGGCGCGCTTTCGGCTGGCAAGGCTGGGGCAACCGGTGGCCACGTACCAGGACGCGCTGCTGCAGAAGATGGTGGCGGCCACGCTGACGCGCGACGACGTGGTGCTCGCTTTCTCGGCCAGCGGCAATGTGCCGGAGATGCTGGCCAGCTGCGATATCGCACGCGAATACGGCGCGCGGCTGATTGCCGTGACCGCGCTCGGCTCGCCGCTGGCATCGCGCGCCGATGTCCTGCTGCCCGTGCGGACGATGGAAACGGATTTCATCTTCAAGCCATCGGCGTCGCGCTACGCGATGCTGCTGGTGCTGGACGTACTGGCCACCCGCCTGGCGCTGCTGCAGCAGGGGCAAAGCAAGGAAAAGCTGCGCCGGCTCAAATACGTCCTGGACGCCCATCGCGGCGTGAACCAGGACAGCGACGGGCCGGACAGTCGCCAGCCGCTCGGAGACTGACGATGCCACACCTGTTCGACACCCTGATCCGCTGCGTGCTGCTGCTCGATGGCTCGGGCGCGGCGGCGCGCATGGCCGATGTGGCGATCCGCGACGGCCGCATCGCACGCATCGACGAAGCCGGCTCGATCGACCCGGACACCGCCTCGCGCGTTGTGGAGGGCCACGGCCTCGTACTTTCGCCTGGCTTTATCGACGTGCATACGCACGACGACACCAATGTCGTGCGCGAGCCCGCGATGACGCCGAAGATCTCGCAAGGCGTGACCACGGTGGTGGTCGGCAACTGCGGCATCAGCGCCGCGCCCGTGACGCTGGCCGGCGACCCGCCCGACCCGATGAACCTGCTCGGACGCGCGGACGCATTCCGCTACCCCGACTTCAAGTCCTACGTCGACGCCGTCAACGCCGCCCAGCCGGCCGTCAACGTGGCCGCGCTGGTGGGCCATACCGCGCTGCGCAGCAACCATATGGACCGGCTCGATCGCGCCGCCACCGGCCCCGAGATCGCCGCGATGCGCAGCCAGCTTCAGGAGGCGCTCGATCACGGCGCGCTGGGGCTGTCCACCGGACTGGCCTACGCAAACGCGTTCCACGCCCCCACCGAGGAGGTGCTGGCGCTGGCCGAGCCGCTGGCCGAAGCCGGCGCCCTCTATGCCACGCACCTGCGCAGCGAGTTCGCGGAGATTCTGGACGCGATGGACGAAGCCTTCCGCATCGGCCGCCATGCGCGCGTGCCGGTAGTGATCTCGCACCTCAAATGCGCGGGCGTGCCGAACTGGGGCCGCAGCGGCGAAGTGCTCGGCGCGCTGGAGGGCGCGGAGCGCTGGCAGCCGGTCGGCTGCGACTGCTATCCATACACGGCCAGCTCGTCGACGCTCGACCTCAAACAGGTGACCAGCGATTTCGACATCCAGGTCACATGGTCCGAGCCCCATCCGGAGATGGGTGGCCGACTGCTGGCCGATATCGCCGCCGAATGGGGCGTCGACCTGCTTGAAGCGGCGCGCCGCCTGCAGCCCGCCGGCGCCGTTTACCACTGCATGGAGGATGCCGACGTAGATCGCATCCTGAGCCATCCGGCCACTGTAGTGGGCTCGGACGGTCTGCCGAATGATCCGCTGCCCCATCCGCGCCTGTGGGGCGCGTTCCCGCGCGTGCTGGGGCACTACGCACGCGATCGCGAACTGTTCCCGCTGGCCGTGGCCGTCAACAAGATGACGGGGCTGTCGGCCGAGCGCTTCGGCCTGACAGATCGCGGCTTTGTGCGCGAAGGCTACTGGGCGGATCTCGTGCTGTTCGACGCCACGACAATCCGCGACGCCGCAAGCTTCACCGATCCGCAGCAGCCGGCCGAGGGCATTGCCGCGGTCTGGGTCAACGGCGAACTGACATGGCAGCAGCGCGCGGCCACTGGCGTGCGCGCCGGCCGCTTCCTGCCTCGCGGCACCCAACACAAGCATTGAAGAAGGAGTTTTCATGGATATCAACCGATTCGGCGTGGAAGGCGGCACCGGCCAGGGCGGCTCGCATATGCCGTTTGCGCGCGCCGTGCAGGCTGACGGCTGGCTGTACGTATCCGGCCAGGTGCCGATGGTCAACGGCGAAGTGATCGACGGCGGCATCGTCGCGCAGAGTCACCAGGCCATCAAGAACGTCATGGCCATCCTGGCCGAAGCCGGCTACGGCCCCGAGCACGTGGTGCGCTGCGGCGTGTGGCTGGATGACGCCCGCGACTTCACCTCGTTCAACAAGATCTTCAAGGAATACTTCGGCGCCAACCCGCCAGCGCGTGCCTGTGTGCAGTCGAGCATGGTCGTCGACTGCAAGGTCGAAGTGGACTGCATCGCCTACAAGAAGCCGACGGCCTGAGCCTGACCAGGGCAACCGTCATCGGCGAGCCAGCCGATCTTTTTTTAGTTTTTTCAGCTTTCTCAACCCGCCGCTACGCAACGCAAGGCATAGCGGCTTTTTCATAGCGGAAGCGGACCGTTCTGCAGAGCGGCACCCGCAAAAGGAGACGACATGGGTGCCGTTACCGGAACCACACTCTTGGTCTATGCGCTGATCGCCGTGATCGCGCTGGTGATCCTGATCGCCAGGTTCAAACTGAACCCGTTCATCACGCTCGTGGTGGTTTCGGTGGCGCTCGGCTTTGCCGTGGGCATGCCGATGGGCGACATCATCAAGTCGTTCGAGGCAGGCGTGGGCGGCACGCTCGGCCATATCGCGCTGGTGATCGGGCTTGGCACGATGCTGGGCAAGATGATGGCCGAATCGGGCGGCGCCGAGCGCATTGCGCTGACGCTGATCGACTTCTTCGGCGAGAAGAACGTGCACTGGGCGATGGTGGTCATCGCGTTCATCGTCGGCCTGCCCGTGTTCTTCGAAGTGGGCTTCGTGCTGCTCGTCCCGATCGCGTTCAACGTGGCCAAGCGCACCAACACGTCGATGGTGCTGGTCGGCATTCCGATGGTGGCGGGCCTCTCCGTGGTGCACGGCCTGATTCCGCCGCACCCTGCCGCGCTGCTGGCCGTGCAGGCCTACGGTGCCGACATCGGCAAGACGATCATGTACGCACTGATCGTCGGCATTCCCACGGCAGCCATCGCCGGCCCGCTGTTCGCCAAGCTGATCGACCGCCATGTGAAGCTGCCCGAGGTCAACCCGCTGGCCGAGCAGTTCACCGAGGAAGCCGATGATGTCAAGGCAACGCGCCAGCTTCCGGGTTTCGGCATTACGGTCTTCACGATCCTGCTGCCGGTGATCCTGATGCTGATCGGCAGCTGGGCCGACCTGATCGCCACGCCGAAGACGTTCGCCAACGATATCCTGAAACTGATCGGCAACTCGGTGATGGCGCTGCTGATCGCCGCGCTGGTCAGCTTCTACACGTTCGGCAAGGCGCGCGGCTTTGGGCGCGACGCAATCCTGAAGTTCACCAACGAGTGCGTGGCGCCGACAGCGATTATCGTGCTCGTGGTGGGCGCCGGCGGCGGCTTTGGCCGCATCCTGCGCGATTCGGGCATCTCCACCGCCATTGTCGACGTGGCCACCCATGCGAACGTCTCGGTGCTGGTGCTGGGCTGGCTGGTGGCCGTGATGATCCGCATCGCCACCGGTTCGGCCACGGTGGCCATGACCACGGCGGCAGGCATCGTCGCCCCGATCGCGGCCAGCGTGCCGGGCGCGCGGCCTGAACTGCTGGTACTGACCACCGGCGCCGGTTCGCTGATCCTGTCGCACGTCAACGACGGCGGCTTCTGGCTGGTCAAGGAGTACTTCAACATGACCGTGACCCAGACCTTCAAGACCTGGTCGGTCGCGGAGACGGTCATCTCGGTGGTGGCGCTGCTGCTGACGCTGGGACTGGCAACGGTGGTGTAAATGCTCGGGTCTCGCTCCCCTCTCCCGCATGCGGGAGAGGGGTTGGAGGAGAGGGACTTGAGGTTCAAATCGCGATCCGTCGCATCTTGAGCCGCCCGCCCTCTCCCCCGCCCCTCTCCCATAAATGGGAGAGGGGAAAAAACGAACAGTCATACCTGCGCCCCGGGCAAACCCCGTATTCCCCGGGATTGCGCCCCGCCCGATCCCACCCCTACACTCCCTGTTCGATGCAGCCGTCCGATGCTGCACTTCCGGGAGACATCCATGACGTTCAGTCCAACGCGGCGTGCCATTGCGGCGTGCGGCGCCCTTGCTGTGCTCACGTATCCCCTGCTCGCCCACGCCGCTGATCCGGTGAAGATCGGGCTGATCGCCCCGTTCTCGGGCAGTTTTGCCGACTATGGCAAACAGATGGAAGGCGGCATCAAGGCCTGGCAGAAGCTTCATGGCGACACGGTGGCCGGGCGCAAGGTCGAGGTTGTCCTCAAGGACACCACGGGCCCGGTACCCGAAGTGGCCAAGCGCCTGGCGCAGGAGCTGGTGGTGCGCGACAAGGTCGATATCCTGGCTGGCTTCGGCCTGACGCCGGAGGCGCTGGCCGTGGCGCCGGTCGCCGAGCAGGCGAAGAAGCCGATGGTGATCTTCAATGCCGCGTCCTCGGTCATCACGACCAAGTCGAACTACATCGCACGCGTGTCGATGACACTGCCCCAGATTTCGGCGCCGATGGCGACCTGGGCCGTACGCAACAACATCCGGAAGGTAGTGACGCTGGTGGCCGACTATGCGCCGGGCATCGACGCCGAAACCGCGTTCAAGACCAACTTCCTGGGCGGCGGCGGCCAGATCGTCGAGTCGATCCGCGTGCCGCTGCGCAACCCGGAGTTCGCCCCGTTCATCCAGCGCATCAAGGACGCCCGGCCCGAGGCCGTGTTTCTGTTCCTGCCGGCCGGGGAACAAGGCGTGGCATTCATGAAGGGATTCCGCGAGCGCGGGCTGGCCGACGCCGGTATTCGCGTGATTGCCACCGGCGACCTGACCGACGACCACGTACTGCCTGCCATGGGCGATGCCACGCTGGGCGTGATCACGTCCTTCCACTACTCCGCCGCGCATGATTCGAAGGAGAACAAGGCCTTCCTGAAGGCCTTCGCCGATGCCAACCCTGGCGCCGGCCGCCCGAACTTCATGGCCGTGGCCGCCTACGACGGCATGGCGGCAATCTACGACGCGCTGAAGAAGACCAGCGGCGCAACCGACGGCGACAAGTTCCTAGGCGCGCTCAAGGGCATGAAGCTGCAGAGCCCACGCGGCGCGATCACGATTGACCCGGCCACACGCGACGTGGTCCAGACGGTCTACATCCGCCGCGTCGAGAAGATCAACGGCGAGCTCTACAACGTCGAGTTCGACAAGTTCGACAATGTGAAGGACTCGGGCAAGTAGCCTGCGGCACATCCGCCCCCCGCTCAAGCCTGCAGCGTCAGGATTCTTGGGGAGCGATCACCTTCGACATTTCCGAGGTCTGGTTCCAGCCGTTCCGCAGATAGAGCGGCCGGCCCGCCTCGGTGGCGTGAAGGATGGCAAACCCCACGCCGCGCCGCGCGAACTCGGCTTCGGCCATCGTCATCAGTTGTTGCGCCAGGCCTTGCCGCCGATGGGTCGGCTCGACATAGACGTTGAGCACGTAACCGCGCTGGTCCTGGGTAGGGTGCGCAGGGTGCGGCGGCCAGTCGATCAGCATCAGCCCGATACTGGCCACCGGTCGGCCGGCGTCGATCAGCAGGTAACCAAAATAGCTGCCATCGACCAGCCTTGGGCCCAGCCAGATGCGGAAATTGGCCGTCATCGTGCGCAGGGGCCCGGCCGCGAAGCCTGCCTCCTGAAACATCATTTCGCGATGACGACAGATCAGTTCGAGGTCGTCGGCCCCAACGGTACGAACATCCATGTGGAAAGTCTCTGAATCCTGTTGATCAGTAAGGGTATTCGGGTCACAAGATATCCGGAGCGTGGCCGCGCCATGCGGACCACCACTCCGGAACCGGTCAGAACGGCGACAGGGTTTCAAGGGCCTTGGCATGTTCCTGCCTCAGCATGCGCAGGATCAGCGCGGCCCCTTCATTCGAGAACTCCGGCGACGCGGCGTGCGCCACAGCCACCGTCAACACACCCATCGCCCCTTCGACACGCTCCAACTGCCGGAACGCCATGACACCCGACGACGAAGCACCCGCATTGGATTGCCCTGGTTGCCCGGCTTGCCGCTTTACAACGGGCTTGCGCGAAGCGGCTCCGGGTACCGGCTTATCCATGCCCCGGCCTCCCGAGGGGGAGGGAGACCGGACCCGCAGGTAAGATGCAGACATCGTAGCGATGCATGGCGTAACTCCTTCAAAAGAAAAGCGTCAGGCGGGCTGAAGCGCCCGCATCACCGCCCTTGCGGCAACCCATGCATTGTGGAATCCGCACGATGCCAAGGAAATGAGACGATTCTGAAAAACCTCGGAAACGTCTGGTCTCCCGCCAGTCGCCGTTTACATGACCCGGCCCCGGCGTCCCATTGCTAACGCACCGTGACCAGCCGGTCCAGCAGCGCCTTGTCCGCCAGCAGTGCGGCGCTGTCAGACCGGTGCACCACCCTGCCCCGGTCGAGCACCATGGCCCGCTGCGTCATCGCCAACGCCAGTCGCGCATGCTGCTCCACCACGATGACCGCCATGCCCCCATCGGCGATCAGGCCGGCAATCACGCGCTGGAGCTCCTGCACGATGATCGGCGCCAGCCCCTCCATCGGCTCGTCCAGCAACAGCAACGCGGGATTGACCATCAACGCCCGGCCGATCGCCAGCATCTGCTGCTCGCCGCCCGACAACTGGTTCCCAAGATTGCGCCTGCGCTCTGCCAGCCTCGGAAATATCCGATAGACACCTTGCATGTCCCACGGCCCCGGCCTTGCCACCGCGCTCAGGTGTTCCTCCACGGTCAGCGACGGAAACACCCATCGTTCCTGCGGCACCCAGCCGATGCCGCCCTGGGCACGACGATGCGGCGGCGTCCTTGCCAGGTCCTGCCCCTGCCACATCAGCCTGCCGCCGCGCAACCGCGTAAAGCCCATCAGCGTGGAAAGCAGCGTGGTCTTGCCCACGCCATTGCGCCCCAACAGCGCAAGACTGTCCCCAGCGCCCAGCGTCAGGTCGATCTGGTCCAGCACGATGGCCTCGCCGTATCCGGCGCTGACGGCTTCCAGGCGCAGCAGCTCACTCATGGACAGCCTCGCCAAGATAGACCTCCTTCACTCGCGGATCAGCGGCAATCTCTTCGGGCGTCCCTTCAGTCAGCACGCGCCCGGCCACCAGTACCGTGATCCGTTCGGCAAAGCGGAACACGAGATCCATGTCGTGTTCGATAAAGACAATGGTCATATCACGCGGCAGCGCGGCAATCACCGCGAACAGTTCAGCGCTCTCCCCGGCCGGGATGCCGGCTGCGGGCTCGTCGAGCAGCAGCGTCGATGGCCGCGCGGCCAGCGCAAGCGCCATCTCCAGCAGACGCTGCTTGCCATATGGCAGGTGTCCGGTCTCGACGTCGGCGTCGCCGTCGAGCCGCAGCATGGCGAGCACAGCCATTGCCTCATCGACCAGCGCCGTCCGCGACGCCACCGTGCGCGCCCAGACTCGCCCGGCCCCGGTACGCTCGGCCACGGCCAGCACGACCGATTCGAGCACGGTCAGTCCCGGGAACAGCGTATTGATCTGGAACGTGCGCGTCATGCCGAGCTTCACGCGTGCGTGCTGCGGCAGCTT
>JAFAJB010000167.1 GCA_019236395.1 Cupriavidus sp. | reverse complement strand
CGAGGCGGCCGTCAGCATCATCGAGCCGATGCACGAAGACGCCCAGTTTGTGGGGGTGGTCGGCTTCTTCCGCGAGACCGGAAAGGACGCGGTATGGAAGCTCGTCATCCCGAAAAAGCAGTGGAAGAAGACCGACCCGGTGAAGATCGAGGCCAGCAACAGTACGCTGGCAGTGATCCAGTGAGCCACCGAATCCACTAGAAGCGCGCGGGACACCACCAGGCCGGTCTGGCTGGCTTAGGCCGGCAGCAACGAGCAGAACCGCTTCAGGTCGACGTTGCCGCCGCTGATGATCACGCCGACGCGCTTGCCCTTGAGTGCATCCTTCATTTGCATGACGGCAGCCAGGCCCAGGCATCCGGTGGGCTCGACGATCATTTTCATCCGTTCGGCGAAGAAGCGCATCGCGTCGACGAGCTGCGCGTCCGAGGCCGTGACGATGTCGGTGACGTCGCGCTTGATGATGCCGAACGTGTACTCGCCCAGATGCTGCGTCTGCGCGCCATCGGCGATGGTTTGCGGTGTATCGATATGGACGATCGAGCCGCTGCGGAACGATTGCTGGCCGTCATTGCCGGCCTCGGGCTCCACGCCGTAGAGCTTGCACTGCGGGGCCAGTGCGCGCGTGCTCAGGGCCGTGCCGGAGAGCAGCCCGCCACCGCCGAGTGGCGCGAACAGTGCGTCCAGTGCGCCAACTTCCTCGAACAGTTCACGGGCGGCGGTGCCTTGGCCGGTCAGCACGTCCGGATGGTCGTACGGCGGGATCAGCGTCATGCCATGCTTCTCGGCCAGGTCGCGACCGATTGCTTCGCGGTCTTCCTTGTAGCGGTCGTAGATCACCACGTTGGCGCCGTAGCCGCGGGTTGCCGCAACCTTGGCGGCCGGTGCGTCATGCGGCATCACGATCGTGGCAGGCATGCCGAGCAGCTTCGCGGACAGCGCGATGCCCTGGGCATGGTTGCCTGACGAGAACGCCACCACGCCGCCACGGCGTTGTTCGGGGGTGAACTTCGCCAGCGCATTGAACGCGCCGCGGAACTTGAACGCCCCCATGCGCTGGAAGTTCTCGCACTTGAAGAACACTTCGGCGCCGATCATCTCGTTGAGCGTGCGGGACGTGTTGACCGGCGTACGGTTCGCATGGCCTTCGATGCGCTTGGCGGCAGCTTCGACGTCGGCGTAGGTGGGCAGTTGCAGGGTCGTCATGGTGGGCGGAGTAGAAGGGGAGGTTGTTACCAGGGCCAGGCCAGGCGCGTTCCGGTGCCATTGGCCAGGGCGTGTTCATGCAGGAAGCGGGCGACAGTCAGGTCTTGCAGGGCCAGTCCGGTCATGTCGAATACGGTGATGTCGGCAGGCTGGCGATCGACCGTTGCCTTGCCGGTCAGCAGGTCGCCAATCTCGATGCAGGGCAAGCTGCGCGCCCATTGGCATTCGCCAATGCGGCGTGCCTGCTCGCTGTCATCGACGACGATGCGCGCACGTTCCAGTACACCCGGCGGCAGTTCGCGCTTGCCGTTGGTATCGGCGCCGACGCAGGTCAGATGCGTGCCGGGCTGTACGGCGTCGGCATCGAACAGCGGGCCGCCGCCCGGCGTGGCCGTGATCACGACATCGCTGCTGGCTACCGCGTCGTTGCGATCGGTCGCCAGTGCTATCGCACATCGATCCTCGAACGCCGCTTCGAACCCCGTGTTGCGCTGGCCGTTGCTCGTGACATAGCGCACTTCGGACAGCGATGGCATCAGGCGCAAGGCATAGCTGAGCTGAACACGCGCCTGAACGCCAGTGCCGAATACGCAGAGGCGCGTGCTATCGGGCCGGGCAAGCTGCAGCAGGCCGATGCCGCCCGCTGCACCAGTGCGGGCCGTGGTGATGGCGTTGCCGTCAAGGATGCAGAGCGGCCGCCCCGTGGCCGGGTCGATCAGCATGATCGTGGCCTGGTGCGTGTCTCCGCCCTTCTGGCGATTGCCGGGCCAGAATCCGGCAGCCTTGAAGCCGAGCAGGCTCTGGCTGCCGACATCGCCGGCCTTGATGCCGAACACGCCGCCAGTGGCGAGTTTCTCGCGAATCACCGGGAAGACGCGACCTTCGCGCTGGCTGTGCAGCACAAACGCTTCACGCACGGCGGCCAGTACGTCGTCGGGTTGCAGTGCCGCTTCCACGGTGGGGCCGTCGAGCAGCAGCAGTTGGGCGGAGGAATTGTTAGCGGGCATAGCTGTAGACGGCTGCGCGCGATACCCCGAGGTGTGCCGCGACGGTTTCCATGGCGCGCCTGACATCGAGCAGCCCCGATGCCTTCAGTTCGCTCAGCAGTGCGCGGCGCTCTTCGGTCTTCAACGCGCGCGGCGTGGTGGCCAGCCGTGCGGCGAATGCGTCGATGCGGGTGCGCAGCGCATCGCTGCCGGCCGGGTCGAGTGTCTCGGCGGGTCCCTCGGCTGTGGTCTGGATGAACTGGCCCATGGCCATCTGCAGGCTGCGGAACAGCGTCAGGTCCACGTTCATGCACAGTGCGGCCACGTAGCGGCCGCTGCTGTCCTTGATGCCGATCGACGTGCTCTTTGCTTGCCGGCCATCGGCGAACTGGTTCGGATAGTTGGTCAGAACCTGCGGATAGTCGGGATCGGTGATGCGCGCCCGGCCGAGCTCCGTGGTTGGGTCTCCAACCACGCGGCCGGACAGGTTGTTGTGAATTGCCAGGATCGATTGCTCGGGTTCCAGCAGGTCATGAACCACGACCTCGCAAAACGGTGCGAGCGTCTGGCCAAGGCCGTCGGCAATCTGCTTGATCTGGTCGAGCAGCAGACGCTGCTCGGGGGTGCGCTTGGCCATGTCGGAATGGTGGCGGTGCGTGATGTGATGCTAGACAGTTTGTATATATATGGACTAAATGTCAAGATATCGACAAGAGAATGCCTTCCCGGCCGCTTTGGCCGGGTAGTCTTATCGGCTCAAAGCCGCTTGCGGTACACGACGAATCCGGATTTCTCGGCAACGGTGTCGTACAGGCGCATGGCGGTCGTGTTCGTTTCGTGCGTCTGCCAGTACACCCTTTCCAGGCCCAGTGCCTTTGCACGCTCATAGACCTCTTCGATCAAGCGGCGCGCGACGCCCTTTCCTCTTGCCGCCTCGGCGGTGAAAAGATCCTGCAGATAGCAGTTCGGTTGAATCTGGATAGTGCTTCGATGCAGCAGAAAATGCGTTAGCCCGATCAGCTCGCCGGCTTGTTCCGCAACCAGCGCATGCATTGGCTCGTAGGCGTCGAAGAAGCGCGACCAGGTTGTGCGCGTGATCTCGGGCGCCAGAGCCGTATCGCCGTGCCGGCCGTAGAACGCGTTATACCCGTCCCAGAGAATCTTCCAGGCGGGAAAGTCGTCAGGCTGGACCGCACGAATCACTACCGGGTCGGAGGCAGCGGCTGAATTGTTGCTGGTCATCTTGTTCCCCACAGTTGTCGGAATCCATGCTTGCGCAAGGCGACAAGTGTAGAGCGGCGCAAAGCGTTGCGATAGCCAGTTTTGGTGATCGCTGCTTTTCGCCCAACGGCGAGAGAACAGCTATGTCGGCGGCTCTCAGGCCGCCTCTGCCACGCGAATCTCCACCAGCAGCTTGCGCAGTTCCGGCACGCAGGAGCCGCAATTGCCGCCTGCCTTGACGCAAGCCGTGATCTCGGCCGGTGTCTTGAGGTCGTGCTGGCGTACCGCGTCACAGATCGTATTGCGGCCCACGCCGAAGCACGAGCAGACGGTTGGCCCCGCATCAGCGGTCTTTTCGAGCGGCTGGCCCAGCAGCAGGCCGGTGCGGTCAGCGTCTTCCAGGCGCTCCTGCGCGAACAGTTGGGACAGCCAGGTGCGCGAGGGCAGGTCCGTGCGGGTGGAGATATACACGCAGGCTTCAAGCCGGTCATTGACGACGTAGCCCGCGTGATAGACGCCCGCGGCGCGATCCTCGAACTCGAGCCAGTCGGCTTCGGGGTCCTGCGCGCCAAGCAGGTCGCGCGCCCATGCGGCGCGGTCGTCGATGATTTCGCGGCCAGCGAACTCGTAGCGCTGGAATTGCTTGCCGTGGATGCGGGTCCACCAGGTCAGCGCGCTGGCGGGCAGCGCCTTGCGGCTCAGCACGAAGCCATGCCACGAGACGCGGAACTCATCCACGCGCACGGGCGTGTGCTTGAACTCGGGCTCGCCGGAAACCGGATCGACCGCGGGATTGACCACGGCACCCACGCGCGCATCGGAGCTGAACTGGTCATTCCAGTGGATCGGCACGAAGACACTGCCGCGCGGAATGCCGCCGCCAAAGCGCACGCGGCCGACCATCGCGCCCCAGCGGCTGGTCACGCGCGCGAGCTTGCCTTCGCCAACGCCGCAGAGCAGGGCGTCTTGCGGGTGCATATCGACGAACGGTTCGGGCAGGTGCTCAGACAGCCGGGCCGCCTTGCCCGTGCGCGTCATCGTGTGCCATTGGTCGCGCACACGGCCGGTGTTCAGGATCAGCGGGAATTCGTCATCCGTGGCATGTGCCGGTGCGCGTGATGCCGTCGCGATGAAGCGCGCACGGCCGTCGGCAAATGCATAGCGGCCGTCCTCGAACAGGCGCTGCGTTCCGGTCGACGCGCTGGCGGGCAGCGGCCATTGCACCGGCTGCATCGCGTCGTAGTCCGCTCGGGCCATGCCTGCCAGACCGCCGATGTCGAACATGCGAGGCGCCTGGCCATCGCCATCCGAGCCGTTGCGCCAGCCGCTGAGTCGTGCGTGCTCGTCGAAGATCTCGTGCTGGCCCGCATAGTCGAAGCCCGCGAAGCCCATCCGGCGCGCTACGTCGCAAAGAATGTTCCAGTCGGCGCGTGCCTCGCCCGGTGCGGGCAGGAATGCGCGCTGGCGCGAGATACGGCGCTCGGAGTTGGTCACGGTGCCGTCCTTCTCGCCCCAGCCCAGGGCTGGCAGCAGGATATGCGCGGCATCGTTGGTATCGGTGTGCGTGACGATGTCGGACGTCACCACCAGCTCGCACCGGGCAAGCGCACGGCGGGCCTGGTCGGCATCGGGCAGGCTCACGACGGGGTTGGTGCCGATCACCCAGACGGCCTTGACCTTGCCTTGCTCGATGGCGTCGAACAGGTCCACGGCCTTCAGGCCCGGCTGGTCGGCCATCGCTGGCGATTGCCAGAAGTCCTGCACGATATCGCGATGCACCGGGTTGGCCAGTTCCATATGCGCCGCAAGCATATTGGCCAGCCCGCCGACTTCCCGTCCGCCCATCGCGTTGGGCTGGCCGGTCAGCGAGAACGGGCCCATGCCAGGGCGGCCGATGCGGCCAGTCAGCAGATGGCAGTTGATGATGCTGTTGACCTTGTCAGTTCCAGCGGACGACTGGTTCACGCCCATCGAAAACGCGGTGACGACCTTCGTCGTGGCGGCGAACAGGTCATAGAATGCCCGCACGTCCTGCGGATCGAGCTTGCAGGCGCGCGCCACGGCGGCGATGTCAGCACCGTCGGCATCGGCCGTGGCCAGTGCTTGATCCAGGCCTGCTGTGTGGTCACGGACGAACGCGGTATCGGCATGTCCATGGCGTGCCAGATGACTCATCAACCCGTTGAACAGCCGTACATCGGTGCCGGCGCGAAGCGGCAGGTGCAGGTCCGCCAGCTCGCACGTCGCGGTGCGGCGCGGGTCGATGGCGACGATCTTCATCTCTGGCCGCGCCTCCTTGGCGCGGGTCAGGCGCTGGAACAGGATAGGGTGGCACCACGCAGTGTTGGAGCCCACCAGCACGACGAGATCGGCCTGCTCCAGATCCTCGTAGCTGCATGGCACGAGGTCTTCGCCGAATGCGCGCTTGTGCCCGGCCACGGCCGATGACATGCACAGGCGCGAGTTGGTATCGATGTTTGCCGAGCCGATAAAGCCCTTCATCAGCTTGTTGGCGACGTAGTAGTCCTCTGTCAGGATCTGGCCCGAGACGTACAGCGCAACCGCATCGGGGCCGTGCTTCGCGATGACATCGGCAAAGCCGTACGCGACGCGGTCGAGTGCTTCGTCCCAGCTCACGCGGCGCAGCGAGCCATCGGGCTCGCGCACCTGCGGATGCAGCAGGCGGCCGTTCAGATCGATGGTTTCACCAAGCGCCGATCCCTTCACGCACAGGCGGCCGGAGTTCGACGCATGGTCCGCGTCGCCGCTGATTTCAACCTGGCCGTCGGCGCGCACCGTGGCACGCACGCCGCAGCCGACGCCACAGTATGGGCAGGTCGTTGCGATCGTCTTGGTGGGGGTGGTGGCAACCACCGCAATATCGGACAGGTTCACGATCAATATCCCGGAAATGCTAGTGCACCTACGTGTCTACGCGCTTATGCGGCCAGTGCCTCGCACTGTGCGCGGCCGAACAGCAGGCGCTGGCGCAGTGCCCCCACGGGCTGGCCCGTCTGGATCAGGTCGAAGTACCACGGACCATCCTTGACGTCGCCGTAAAGCACGGCACCCACGAGCCGTCCATGCTGCAGCACCAGTCGCTTGTAGACGCCGCGCCGCGGATCGCGCAGCACGAGGTCTTCGCTGTCTTCCCCGCCGATGAAGTTGCCGGCCGAATACAGGTCGACGCCGGTCACCTTGAGCTTGGTGGCAGTGGCCTGCTGCACGTAGCGGCGATGGCCGGCCCCGGCCAGATGGGCGGCGCACACGCGCGCCTGATCCCAGATCGGCGCCACCAGCCCGAACGTGGCCTGGCGATGCTGCACGCATTCACCCACTGCGTAGATGCGCGGGTCGAAGGTCTGCAGCGTGTCATCGACGACGATCGCGCGTTCGCAGCGCAGGCCAGCGCTGGCGGCCAGCTCGAAGTTGGGGCGTACGCCTGCGGTCATGACCACGAGATCGGCCGGGATCTGCGTGCCGTCCTTGAACAGCACGCCGGTCACCCGGTCGGTGCCGAGGATCGCGGCGGTTTGCGCGCTGAGCAGAAAGCGCAGCCCCTTGCGCTCGAGCGCCGCCTTGAGCAGTTCGGCAGCGGGCTTGTCGAGCTGGCGTTCCATCAGGCTGTCGGCCAGATGCACCACGGTGACGTCCATTCCCTGGCGCATCAGGCCGTTGGCAGCCTCCAGCCCAAGCAGGCCGCCGCCAATCACCACCGCATGGCGATGATTGCGCGCGGCGTGCTGCATCGTTTCCACGTCCTGAATGTCGCGGAACGCAATCACGCCGTCGAGCTTGTGGCCGGGCACCGGCAGGATGAGCGGCCGGGAGCCGGTGGCCAGCAGCAGGCGGTCGTAGCGGACTTCCTTGCCCGAAGCCGAGCGGACCAAACGGCGCGGACGGTCGATCGCTACCACGGGATCTCCGGCCAGCAACTCGATGCCGTGCTGGTCATACCACCCGCGCGGATTGAGCATGATGTCGTCGACGGACTTCTCGCCGGCGAGCACCGGAGACAGCAGGATGCGGTTGTAGTTGCCGTGTGGTTCGGCGCCGAACACCGTGATGTCATACAGGTCCGGCGCCAGCTTCAGCAGTTCCTCGACCGTGCGCATGCCGGCCATGCCGTTGCCGACGACGACCAGCCGGGGCCTGGCGTGGGACGAGACGGGGGGCGTCATGTGCGTCTTCCTGTTTGCGTGGGCGAGGGGGGGAGCATGTCGAACCGATGGTCAGGCGGCGAGCTCTTCCTCGATCGCGGCTTCCACTTCTTCCTCGATCTCCCTGGTCACTGCCGAGGCGGCTACCCAGACCTTGCCGTCGTAGACACGGGCGGCATAGGCGTCGATCGAGTGCTCGGGCGCCTCCAGGCATTCGCCGGTGCGCAGGTCGAAGTGATGCTTGTAGATCGGCGATGCCACGACAACGCGGTTGCCCAGGCTGCCGGTCAGGCCGCGCGAGAGCACGTTGGCGCGCGCATTCGGATCGAAATTGGCCACTGCATACACCTCTTCGCCGCGGCCGATGCGGAAGACGGCGACCTGTTTCCTGTCGACCAGGGCGCAGACACCAGTATTGGGCACGATATCGCGCAAGGTGCAAATCGCTGTCCAGGTTTCGGGGTGGTGGGCTTGGCTCATCACGTTCTCCTTGAAATCGGGTGGTTTCACGCTGCTTTTGCGGGCACGGCAACCACTGGGATGTGGCTCAGGCGGGAACGTTGCAAGTTTCGTTCCTCCGGCGTGGCGGGCCGAATCTGGCCGCGCTCCTCCAGGAACACGAGGTTGTCATCGCGCAGGTCGCTGTTGACGAAGTGGCGGAAGCGCTTGCGCGTTTCCGGGTCGGTGATTGCGCGCTTCCACTCGTCTTCGTAGGTGTCCACCACGTGCTGCATGTCGGCCTCGAGCTCCGCGCCGATGCCAAGCCTGTCGTCGATGATCACGGACTTCAGGTAGTCCAGGCCGCCTTCAAGGTTGTCGCGCCACGTGCTGGTGCGTTGCAGGCGGTCGGCGGTGCGCACATAGAACATCAGGAAGCGGTCGACGTAGCGGATCAGCGTTTCGCGATCGAGATCGCCGGCCAGAAGCTCCGCGTGGCGTGGCTTCATGCCGCCATTGCCGCACACGTAGAGGTTCCAGCCGCGCTCGGTGGCGATGATGCCCACGTCCTTGCCCTGCGCTTCGGCGCATTCGCGCGTGCAGCCCGAGACGCCGAACTTGATCTTGTGCGGCGCGCGCAGGCCCTTGTAGCGGTTCTCGATGTCGATGGCCAGGCCGACGGAGTCATCCACGCCATAGCGGCACCACGTCGAGCCGACGCACGATTTCACGGTGCGCAGCGACTTGCCGTAGGCATGGCCTGATTCGAAGCCAGCGGCGACCAGTTCTTCCCAGATCAGCGGCAGTTCTTCCAGCCGTGCACCGAACATGTCCACCCGCGCGCCGCCGGTGATCTTGGTGTACAGGCCATACTTCTTGGCGATCTGGCCCACGGCGATCAGGCCGTCCGGCGTGACTTCGCCGCCGGGCATGCGCGGCACGACCGAATACGTGCCGTCCTTCTGGATGTTGGCCAGGAAGTAGTCGTTCGAATCCTGCAGGCTG